>CAZJFB010000028.1:0-31808 GCA_964545145.1 uncultured Chloracidobacterium sp.
GCCTCGAGGTAAAAGACCGTGCCGTCGGCACCGGCCTCAAGACTCGAATACTGGCGTTCCGGAACGCCCGGGATCGAAATGATGCGTTTATCAAGGCCGTCGAAATCGACGGTCACCGTGACGGGGCCGCGTGGGCGATTTGCACCCGCCGGGCCGCCGGCCGGGGCGTCGCCGCCGGCATCGCCTGCCGGAGCACCGCCGCGTGGTGCCGGTGCCGCGGAAACGCCCTTGTCTTCGTCGCTTTCGGGAAGCAGCGGGCTCGCGTCGCTTTTCTTCAGTACCGCGAGATAAAGGCCGAAATTCTCATTGTGGTCGTACGACGTCATATCGAGCCACTGCGAACGAAGGCCGAAATCGGTTGATGCAAAGAACCACAGATACTTGCCGTTCGCGTCCCAGACGGGCCAAGTCGCATCGGCGAGGCCGTCGGTGACCTGCTTCGCCTCGCCCGTTTCGGCGTTTGCGACGAAGATCGCCTTGTACATCGATTTGACGTGGCTTGAATAGGCGACCCACTTCGAATCCGGGCTCCAAGTCGGGTTGAGCGTACGCGTCGGCACCATCCACGGATCGCTGCCGACCTGCTTCATCGCTCCTGAGGTCGTGTCGATGACCCATACCTTGAGGTCGGTGTCGTGGCAGAGGATCTTTTTCGAATCCGGCGACCACGAAACGGTGTAGTAGTGTTTCGGATTTTGGATCGTGATCTCACGCGGCGGCGTCAAGCCGTCGGCGTTCTGGATATACAGCTTGTACTCGCCGGAACGGTCGCTGAAGTAAGCGATCGACTTGCCGTCCGCCGACCATGCCGGATCTCGTTCGGCGGAGCCGCTCGAATTCGTAAGGTTACGGACGTCGCCCTTTTCAGCCGGAATGCTGAAGATCTCGCCGCGAGCCTCGACGAGTACGCGTTTGCCGGTCGGCGAAAGCGACATATTCGTCATTCGCGACGAAACGTCCTCCCAACGCGGCATCATCCACGGAAAATCGCCCGAAACGGATATGTTGACGACCTTTTCCTTGCCCGACTTGGGATCGAGTTCGTGAATGTATCCGGCCTGTTCGAAAACGACCGTTCCCGCTCCCGAATCCATCGTCTTTACGTCAAAATCGGTGAATTTCGTAACCTGCGTGTTCTTTTTCGAAGCGATGTCGTACGACCAGACGTTCTGCACGCCGTCGCGATCCGAGATGTAAAAAACCGTATTGCCGACCCAGACGGGATCGATATCCTTCGAGTCGGTCCACGGCGGCGAGACGAGGTCCCACGTTTTTGTATCGACGATCCAGATCGGGCGATTCTGCCCGCCACGGTAATTGCGGCGTTCGTCGTCCCATGAATTGTTCATTCGATAGGCGATGTGTGCTCCGTCGGCCGAGATCTTGCCCTGAAAAGCACGCGGCAGTGCCATCGGTTCCTCGACGCCGCCCTCGGCCGGAACGGTCCAGAATCGCGGGCTTCCGCTCGGTGCCCACGTCGCGCGTGCCGAGGCGAAAACTATTGACTTGCCGTCAGGCGTCCAGCCCTGTACCGAATCGCCGCCGGAATGCCAAGTCAGGCGTTTGGGCTCGCCGCCGCCGGCCGCAACGACATAAACGTCCTGATTACCGGCGTATTCGCCCGAGAATGCGATCCATTTACCGTCGGGCGAGAAGTGCGGATTCGCCGTCTGTCCCTGAAAGCTCGTCACGCGGCGTGCCGCACCGCCGCTACGGGGCACGACCCAGATATTCTGAGCGTACGCGAACGCGATCTGGTCCGCGCTGACCGTCGGCATCCGCAGCATGCGCGTGCCGGGGCCGCCTTGCGCGGCCACCTTTCCGGGTACCAGCGAAATTGCCGATGCTAGCATCAGGGCGAAGATAGGCGAAAAACGTGAAGCGAAGCCACGACAGCACGCGGCTGCGTCAAGGACACGAGCAAACATCTTTATTCCTCCAGAAAGAACCGATCTGATATTTTGAGACGATTCTAGCACGATAAAATACCTATTTACAATGAAATCGCCGGTTTTGGGGCGAGACGTCCGGCAAAGATAGTTTACCTTTGCGACAATATTTGCTTTACCTTTCTAAAGAATCGACATACAATTTTCGGAAGTCTTGGGAAACGCCTGCCCGCCGGGGCAACCACTGAACGGAGGTCGTTCATCATAGCCAGCGAAGAAGTATTAAAATCCGGTAACGCATTAGGAGTGACCATGGATCCACACTCTGCGGTGATCGAGCAGGACATCGCCTTTGGGTTTGAGGCCGCGGCAGAACTACCCGCTTTCCAGGCTCCCGTTTCAGAAGAGAGTTTCGACGCAGGAGCTCCTGACATCGAACTGTGCCGGCTAGCGGCAAACGGTAACCTCGCGGCGTTCGAGCAGATCTACGAGCGGTATCACCGCCGTACCTATAGCCTCTGCTTGAGGATGACCTCGAGCCAGACCGAGGCCGAGGACTTGACTCAGGAAGTTTTCATTCAGCTTTTCCGCAAGATCGGCAGCTTTCGCGGCGATTCGGCTTTTTCGACGTGGCTTCACCGCCTGACGGTCAATCAGGTGCTGATGCATTTCCGCCGCCGCAGCGTGAAGAACGAAAAGACCAGCGAAGACGGCGAAATGCCCGAACAGACGGTTACCGGCACGGCCAATCCTAACAAGATGCAGGTCGTCGATCGGATCGCGTTGAAGAATGCTATCGCGGAATTGCCGAATGGCTATCGCAATGTATTCTTGCTTCACGACGTTGAGGGGTTTGAGCACGAAGAGGTCGCTAGGATGATGGGCATATCGGTCGGCACCTCAAAGTCTCAGCTTCACAAGGCTCGATTGAAGCTGCGCGGCTTGTTGGTCAAGAAGCAGGATTAGAGCGCGAGATATTATTAATAGCACGAACGACATCGGCCGTTCGTGTTTTTTTGTGTCGATTTTTATTGACTTTAAGCGAAAAAAAGCTTGGCCCAAGGCAACTATTGGCAAGGTCGGTTAATCTATCAATCAGTAGGGTTTGGGCGATACTGATTCTCGATAATGAATTGCGACGAGTGTAAACTGCAGATAAGTCTGTTCATGGACAACGAACTTGAGGAAACTCAGGCGGCACTCGTCCGTGAGCATCTTGCACGGTGCGGCGATTGCGCGGCAGTTTGTGAGGACCTTGCGTCGATCCTGGACGTCTGCAGCACCGGATCCGCGGAGGATATTACGCCGCCGAATTCCCAGGCAATGTGGTGCCGGATCACAAATATCATCGAAAGTGAGTCAAAGCCGGAGCCGCCCAAGGTCGAGATTCCCTCAAGGCGTTTTTGGCAAATGACCTTTGCCCAGCTATCGGTTGCCGTTGTTGCCATTGCGATAGTCAGTTCGCTCGCGACGCTTGTGGCGATCCGCTCCTACTCGGGCCCGCCGGACGCCGACTTTACGACGCGGTCCGCAGCGACGCAAACTACGTTTGAGCGCGTACTCAGCAAGGTTGGCCTTATAGATACGCCTCAGCAAGCGCGTGAACGCCGGCTCAAGGAGCAGCATGCGGCGATCGAATATTGGACCGCACGTGTGCAGAATCGGCGCTCCCAGTGGGACAGGACGACGAGAGAGGCATTCGACAGGAATTTGCAGGTCATCGAGGAGTCACTGAACGAGTATACCCAGATCCTACAACAGGATCCCGAGGATGAACTTTCGGGCGAGATGCTCGATACGGTCTTGGATGAGAAGATGAATCTGCTTAGAGATTTCTCGGATCTTTAGTTTCTCGATGATCTGTAGATCAAAAAAACTGATCGGCCTAGTGCCAGCCGCAAAAACTACCGCCTTTCTAAGCGTAGTTTTTTTCTTTGCGTGCTTCGTTGGGGATGTCTCGGCACAGAAGCGATTCTCTAGAACTTATCCGACCGGGCAGAACGTGAGGCTCGAACTTACCAACCGGACCGGTACGGTGACTGTTGAGGGATGGAATCGCCAGGAGATCAGCATTGTCGCCACAATGGAGGCTCCTGCGGCAGCGATCGTTCCGCAGAATCTAAGCGGAATGATCACGATCAACGTTCTCAAGGACAATCAAGGGAAAGATGTTGGCCCGGTAAATTTCACGATCCGCGTACCGTACTCGGCTCAGGTAAGTATAGAGACGCGCATAGGCAACTTGAACGTGAGCAGCGTCAGAAGCAGCCTGGTCCGCGCCCACATTTCGAGCGAAGGTGACATCACACTGACCAACATAGTTTCGACGAATGTTTCTGCCGAGAACGGTCTAGGCGATATTTTCTTTGACGGCGATATCCTGCCGAACGGCGGCTATCGATTCTCTTCGATGAGGGGCGTGATTAATTTGCAGATCCCGTTCAACGCGTCGTTCAAATTCGTCGCGACGGCACCATCCACCCGAAATATTAACCTTGGTTCACTGGCGAACGGGAATATCAGCTTCCTTGGCGACGGACGACGTGTTGTCGGCCGTGTCGGCGACGCGAGTGCAACTCTAACCGTGACCAACCAAAAGGGCGGGATCGGATTTTCCCCTCGTTAGAAATTTGTTGACCCGCGTAACTTGCGGGTCGTACACTACATACGGCCTCTTCTCCCCAGTCTCGAGATCAAAATGACAAATCTACGTATTCTCGGCATTTGTTTTATCGTGCTTTCGGCTGTCCTTCTCGCAAGCGCCCAGTCCCAGCCGGTCAAGCGAACCTTGACCAAGACCGACAAATTAGATTTCAGTTCAGGCGGCACCTTGACCGTTACCGGTGCGCCGAACGGATCGATCCGGATCGTTGGTTCGGCTAAGAATGAGATCGAGATCGTCGCCACCGTTGAGATCGAGGCATCGAGTGAAACTGACTTTGCCAAGCTCGGTGAGATTACCGGCTTTGTGACCAGTGAAAGCGTGATCCGCGTGGCGGTCGGGAGCATCGGGCCGCACAACAAATTTGGGCTCAAAAAACTGCCAAAGGATTTTCCAAAAGGCCTGCTTACTGTGCCGTTCCGGATCGATTACGTCATAAATGTGCCGCGTTACACAGATCTCGAGATCGATGGCGGAAAAGGCGATCTTTCGGTGACCGGCGTCGAGGGTTCGATGCGGATCAACTACCTCGATACGAAAGGGTATATCGAGGTCATCGGCGGAAATACCGTCGTAACGGCAGGCAGCGGCTCTTTGGATATGGCATTCGGAGTGCGCGGTTGGCGAGGGCGTTCGGCAAACGTAAGTTTAGGCAGCGGGACTTTGGCCGTTCGCCTACCCTTGAATATGAGTGCCGAGATCGACGCTAACGTACTCAAGACAGGTGCGATAGAGAACTCGATCACTGATCTCAAACCCCGGGACAGAAAGATCGCCTTTACCGACCGTTCGATCGCAGCGAAGGCCGGTGTTGGCGGCGCTCCGCTAAAGTTCACGGTCGGAGATGGAACGATCAAGCTGATGAGGCTCGAACCATCACCGTAATGCACTCGCTGGTTCGGAGTTTGAAATTAGATGGTGATAAACTACCGTGGTTTATCACCTTTTTTGTTTATTGAGATCCGGCGGTTGGGGCTCTCGGGTCTGACAAATTATGACGATCAAATCAGATGTCTGGCTGCGGCGGATGGCCGAAGAAGAGGGAATGATCACGCCGTTTCTTTCGGAACTAGTGCGTGAGGTCGATGGCAAACGTATAATCTCCGCAGGCTGTTCGAGCTATGGTTACGATATGCGGCTGGCCGATGACGGTTTTCGCATCTTTTCCTCGGTCCATGCAAAAGAGATCGATCCGAAGCGATTTGACGAGCAGTTCTCGCTGATCGAACCGCAAATGCACGCGGCCGAAGATGGAGCAAAATACTATCTTTTACCGCCTCACCACTACGGACTCGGTGTTACGGTCGAGACCTTTAAGATGCCGCGCAATGTCACCGGAGTGGCGCTCGGCAAATCAACTTATGCTCGGGCCGGCCTGCTGGTAAATACGACTCCGCTTGAGGCTGGCTGGACGGGCCGCCTGGTTGTCGAGATCGCCAATCTTGCGAATTTGCCGCTGCGCGTGTATGTAAACGAAGGGATCGGACAGATCCTTTTCTTCGAGTCGGACGAGGATTGTGCCGTCTCTTACGAGGATCGCGGCGGAAAATATCAGGGCCAGACAGGACTTACGTTTGCCAAGGTATAAATTGGCTTCGCCTGCAATTGCGGACGGCCCTTTTTTAGCAAATATGGGTTACGTAACGAGAAAACTCTGTCTGCTGCTCGCAGTGATGTTTGCGCTATACCCTGTATCCGCTCAGGAGATCCGTCCGAGAGCTCGGGATCTCGGGCTTAAGATCGGCGTGCTTCCCACCGGAATTAACAACGCGATCACGGATGTTGCCGGCGTAAACGTCGGGCAGACAACGATCATCCGAGGTGACAATATTCGCACGGGTATTACTGCGATCTTGCCTCACGACGGAAACCTGTTTCAGGAGAAGGTTCCCGCTGCTATCTACGTCGGAAACGGTTTTGGCAAACTTGCCGGCTCAACGCAAGTGAACGAACTCGGCGAGATCGAGACGCCGATCCTGCTAACCTCGACACTTTCGGTTCCAAAGACGGCGGATCTTTTGCTCGATTACATGCTCGGACTAAAGGGCAACGAGAATGTGCGATCGGTCAATCCGGTCGTCGCCGAGACTAATGATGGCGGCCTGAACGACATTCGAGGCCGGCATGTGACTCGCGAAGATGTGTTTAACGCAATACGCACCGCAAAAAGCGGCCCGGTCGATGAAGGTTCCGTAGGTGCCGGCACCGGAACAGTTGCATTCGGCTGGAAAGGCGGCATTGGTACTGCTTCGCGAAAGCTGCCTTCGACTCTTGCGGGCTATACCATCGGCGTACTTGTTCAGTCGAATTTCGGCGGAATTCTTTCGGTTGATGGGGTGCCGGTCGGAACTGAGCTTGGAAAGTACTACTTGAAAGAAGCGGTATCGCGCCAAGCGTCGGTGCGGAGCGATGGGCCTGAGAGTGATTCTCCGGACGGCTCGATCATCATTGTGATCGCGACCGATGCGCCGCTCGATCATCGGCAACTTAAGCGGCTTGCCGAACGCTCGATGTCGGGGCTCGCTCGGACCGGTTCGTCGATGTCTAATGGCAGCGGCGATTACGCGATCGCCTTCTCGACCGCGAATCGCATAAACGCTGGACAAAGCGTGCGTGATGTAAAGGTTGTCGGCAATGACGCAATGTCGCCGCTTTTTCAGGCGGTGATCGAGGCGACGGAAGAGGCAATACTGAATTCGCTATTCAAAGCGACAACCGTGACGGGCAACGGCCGTACCGTCGAGGCCCTGCCTATCGATAAGGTTCGGGATGTGCTCAGGAAATACGGCAAGTTGAGGTAGGAGTGTCCGAAATAAGTTAATAGCCATAAATTGCGGGTGTTTAGCAATGACCTCTCACTTCTCATAAATCACTCTCAACTTACTCCGGAGATTTAAGTGCAGAAGATAGACAACTACATCGGCGGCGAATTGGTCCAACCCGCTTCGGGCGAATATCTCGACAATTTTGATCCGTCGATTGGCGAAGTATATTCCATGACCGCAGATTCCGACGACCGTGATGTACATCTGGCGGTCGAGGCGGCAAAAATCGCATTTCCGGGGTGGTCGCGCACATCTGCCGAAGAAAGGTTCGCGATACTGATGCGCGTTGTCGGGCTTATTGAACGCGATCTGGACACACTCGCCTTGGCCGAGAGCATAGACAATGGGAAACCAGTAAGTTTAGCTCGAAGCGTGGATATTCCCCGGGCGGTCGCAAACCTCAGGTTTTACGCGACCGCGGCAATCCACCTCGCAAATGAATCATATGATACGGGGCAGGCAATAAACTACACCCTCCGTCGACCGATCGGCGTGGTAGGCTGTATCTCGCCCTGGAATCTGCCGCTTTATCTCTTTACGTGGAAGATCGCGCCTGCGCTTGCAGCCGGTTGCACTGTCGTTGCAAAACCGTCAGAGGTGACGCCAATGACGGCGTTTTTGCTCTCGAAGCTTTGCATTGAGGCGGGACTACCCGCGGGCGTTTTGAACATTGTTCACGGACTGGGCCCAAAGGTCGGCTCGGCTATCGTCGCTCACAAGGACGTTAAGGCCATCTCGTTCACGGGCGGCACAAAGACCGGCGAGGAGATCGCTCGCACTGCGGCCCCAATGTTCAAGAAGTTGTCGCTCGAACTCGGCGGCAAGAACCCAAACATCATTTTTGCCGACTGCAGTTACGAGGAAATGCTCGCCGCAACGGTCCGCTCGTCATTTTCCAATCAGGGTGAGATCTGCCTGTGCGGGTCTCGGATATTTGTCGAACGGCCCATCTACGATCAGTTCAAAAGAGACTTTACTGCGAGGGTTTCCGCCTTACAGGTTGGCGATCCATTGGATGCCGGCACAGATGTCGGGGCGATCGTCTCGAAGCAGCACTTTGACAAGATAATGTCCTACATCGATCTCGCCCGCGAAGAAGGTGGTTCGATAATGACGGGGGGCAAGTCACTGACTGTCGATGGGCGTTATTCGACCGGTTGGTTCATTGAGCCGACGGTGATCGAAGGCCTTCCTTTCGACTGTAGGACAAACCAAGAAGAGATCTTTGGCCCGGTTGTCACCATTATGCCGTTCGACACCGAAGATGAGGTTCTCGGTTACGCCAACAGCGTGCGTTATGGACTCTCGGCGACCGTTTGGACCGAGAATCTTACGAGGGCTCATCGAATGGCGGCGGCGATCGAATCAGGCATTGTCTGGATCAACTGCTGGCTGTTGCGTGACCTTCGGACACCGTTCGGAGGTGTTAAAGACAGCGGCGTTGGCCGCGAGGGCGGCTTCGAAGCGTTGAAATTCTTTACTGAAGAAAAGAACGTTTGCGTTCGTCTCTAGGTCGTTTCTTGGCCGCACGAGACGGCCGCGAACGCTCGGGGAGACGAAAATGCGAAAATTATTGACAGCAATACTCGGAATTGCCGGTTTCATCGCCGCGTACCTACTTAGCGGCATTTTTCTTGATCGGTACGTGTGGGTGGCACCGAAACCTGAGCTTTCGAATTATTTTCGGCCCGGCGACAAACTTGTCAGCCGGTTTGAGGGATTCGAACAAACAGTGCTCTCAGTCAATGATGGCTGGCTGCATACGAGGCTCGAGGTCGCACCGTACGCTCCGGGTCCGCCGGAACATTTTCACGAGGCGTTCACGGAAACGTTTACAGTAAAGAGCGGTACGATGAGCATCTTAGTTAACGGCGAGAAGCTGACGCTTCGAGCGGGTGAGACGATCTCCGTACCGCCCATGACAAAACACAAGCCGTTCAACGAGACGGGCGAAACTGTGATCATCGAGAGTGAGGATGAGAGAACCTTACCGGTAGAATTTGGTTATACTCTGACTCAGCTCTACGGTTTTATGGACCGATATCCTGAGGGCCCTAGTGTTCCGCAAATGCTGATGCAGCTTTCGGTATATGGCGATCTAGCGGACTCGTACCTTGCAGACGGCCCGCCGCTGACGGTACAAAAGGGATTAAGGGTCGTAATGGCGCCGACCGCACGGCTGCTGGGCTACAGGAATAGATACAAGGAATTCGCGCCTCTGCGAAATTAAATATGAAGATCATTTACTCGGCAATTATTGCATTGGTATTTTTGTTCCCGGTCTTTGCTCAGGGACAGATGAATCCGCCGGCTGAATCGGCAATGTCGCGCTTTCTGCGTTACGTCAAGATCGACACCCAGTCGGCCGAGGACCAGCCTGCTCCGCCGAGTACAAAAAAGCAGCTTGATCTCGCAAAACTCCTCGCAAAGGAACTCGACGACCTTAACCTTCTCGACGTCCGTATCAGTGAGTGGGGTATCGTTTACGCGTATATGCCGAGCAATATGGGCGACAGTTCGAAGGTGCCGACGATCGGTTTCATAGCACACATGGACACGTCGCCGGCTGTCTCGGGTGCAAACGTCAACGCGATCATTCACAGGAATTACCAGGGCGGCGACATCGTCCTGCCAAATGATAAGACGCAGGTCATTACCGTCGCCCAGAACCCTGATCTCAAGAACCTGATCGGCGACGATATTATCACCGCGGACGGCACGACACTGCTTGGCTCGGACGACAAAGCGGGTATCGCCGAGATCATGACGATGCTGGACATTCTCAATCAGAACTCGCAGATCAAACGGCCCGGTATCGCGATCGCCTTCACGCCCGACGAAGAGGTCGGCGGCGGCATCGAGAAGTTTGACATCAAGGGGTTTGGAGCGAAATACGCATATACGGTTGATGGCGAACAGCTTGGTGACATCTCAAACGAAACTTGGTCGGCCCGAACGGCGACGGTCACATTTCGGGGGCGATCGACCCATCCCGGCACTGCAAAGGGAATTATGGTCAATTCATCGTACGCGGCGGGCGATTTCCTGGCTTCTTTCTCCAAGTATCCCTTTCGTCCCGAGACCACGGCCGGGCGTGTCGGATTTCTACATCCGTATGTCGGTAATTTGGATGTCGAGACCTCGACGGTAAAGATTCTGATACGTGACTTTGACCTTTCGGGCGTTGCAGCCAAGGAAAAGGCGATCAAGCAAATGGTAGCCGCGACGCAGCGTAGGTTTCCTAAGGTAAAGATCGAGTACAAGAGCGAACTCGGCTACCTGAACATGAAAGAGACGCTCAAGGATTACCCGCAGCTGACTGACTATGCGATCGAGGCCGCTCGACGCGCAGGCATCAAGGCGGAACTTCGGCCGATACGCGGAGGCACCGATGGCTCACGGCTGACCACGATGGGATTGCCGACGCCGAACCTCTTTACCGGCGGCCACAACTTTCACGGCAAACTGGAGTTTAATTCAAGAAAAGGCCTTGAGAAGTCGACCGAGACGCTTGTCCATCTAGTTCAGATCTGGGCGGAGAAGTCGAAATAGTATCCGGTTGACCAACCGCATGAGGGAATACTTGGCAAGGCCGTTCCTGTCTCTGAGTCATTAGAGATGTCTGCGGCTTAAGTCTGCTATTTCTTCTCGACGTATAGATCAGGAAACTTCTCCTTTAAGGCGGAAAGCTTCGGCATATCGTGGATCACGATGTAAGGCTGAGTAGGATTGCGAACGAGATAATTCTGATGATATTCCTCGGCTTCGTAGAACTTGACCAACGGTACGACTTGGGTGGCTACGGGCTTTGAAAATACCTTTGACGAATTGATCGCGGCTATGTAATCTTCTGCGGCCTTTTTCTGGGTGGCGTCGGTGTAGAAGATCACTGAACGATACTGCGGCCCTGTGTCAGGCCCCTGACGGTTGACCTCTGTCGGGTCATGAGCGACGGAGAAAAATATCGTTAAAAGCTGTGTGTAGGTGACCTTCGTCGGGTCAAATTTAACGATGACCGATTCGGCATGCTTAGTGTCACCGCTGCTGACGTCCTCGTAATTTGCCGAGTTGCTGTCGCCGCCTGAGTAACCCGATCTGACGTCCTTTACGCCTTTCACATGCTCGAAGACGGCCTCGACGCCCCAGAAACAGCCTCCCGCGAAAACAGCCGTCTGTTCTCCCTTTGCGGGTTCAGCATTGGGCTCGGCGATCGCCGGAGCCAGGTCCTTCAGGTCTGTGGCCCGGCTCGAGCTGCTTGCGACGCCGCATCCCACAGCCGCGGCGATTGAGATCAATAAAGCGAATTTCACGATAGGTGACATTATCAATGCTCCAGATGTCTATTATCAGAGTATATAACGTAAATTGGCACGCAAATATTATTTCTCCTCAGACCGGCGTTCGGATTCAAGCGACCATTACGCCCACGTCATAGATTCCTGTTAAAATGACGGATATTCCAATTGCAGCCCTCGAATAATATGGATGAAAACAAGATAGACTCGTCCAAAGCCCCCGAACCGGTCGGACTGTATCCTCATGCTCGACGTGTCGGCGGCCTGCTCTTTCTGTCGGGGGTGGGGCCGCGCGAACGCGGGACGAAAAAGATCCCGGGCGTTGAGTTGAACGATGCGGGCGAGATCGCCTCGTACGACATTGAGACGCAATGCCGGTCGGTGTTTCAGAATGTAAGGTACATTGTTGAGGAAGCAGGTTCCTCGTGGGACAGGATAGTGGACGTTACAGTCTTCCTTACGAACATGAAAGACGATTTCTCGACCTACAATCGCATTTATGCTGAGTACTTTGCTGATAATCAACCATGCAGGACGACTGTCGAGGTCGGTTCGCTGCCGACACCGATCGCGATCGAGTTGAAGGTAATTGCCACGATAGATTGATCCGTAAGACGCGGGCTGTCAGATCGCGGCCTGTCAATTCAAAGGAGAAATGATGATAGAAACACGGGGTTATGCAACGCACGACAAGAATGCCAAATTTGGCCCGTTCAGCTTTGAACGGCGCGATGTAGGGCCAAATGACATTTTGATCGACGTCGAATTTTGCGGTATCTGCCACTCAGATATCCATCAGGCAAAGAGCGAATGGGGGCCGTCGATATATCCGATGGTGCCTGGCCATGAGATCGTCGGGACGGTCTCCCAGGTCGGCGATGCGGTCACGAAATTCAAGGTCGGCGACATCGCGGGAATCGGGTGTTTTGTCGATTCTTGCCGAAAATGCTCGGCATGTGAGGCAGATCAGGAGCAATTTTGTAAGGTCCATTGTGCGGCGACATACAACGGCACCGAGATGGACAAAACGACGCCCACTTACGGCGGCTATTCAAAGCAGCACGTGGTGGACGAGGCATACGCACTCAAGGTATCAGGCGACCAACCGCTGGCCGCCGTCGCTCCGCTTCTGTGCGCCGGAATCACGACATATTCACCGCTTCGCCGGTTCAAGGTCGGCCCGGGATCGAAGGTCGCTATCGTCGGCCTCGGCGGACTTGGCCACATGGGCGTTAAGCTTGCCGTCTCCTTGGGTGCGGAAGTAACCGTTCTCAGCACTTCGCCATCGAAAAAGGATGATGCCCTAAAACTCGGCGCCCATCATTTCGTGGTCACCAGCGACAATGCGAATCTGAAGCCGCTCGCGGGTACTTTCAACTTCATCCTAGACTGCGTTTCGGCCGATCATGAGATGGACATGTACCTTAAACTCCTCGACATCGACGGAGCGATGGTCCTGGTCGGGCTCCCGGAAAATCCGATCTCGGCTCGTGCCTTCTCGCTCGTCGGCAATAACCGAATTCTCGCTGGCTCAAGCATCGGCGGTATCAAGGAAACGCAGGAAATGCTCGATTTCTGCGCCGAGCACAACATTACCTCTGACGTTGAGGTGATCTCGCCCGATCGTATTGAAGAGGCCTATGACCGAACGATCCGAGCAGATGTTCGGTACCGTTTTGTGATCGATATGAAGAACGCTTAGGGCAACCCTCATATGCGTTATGTGGCACTGCTCCGCGGCATTAACGTCTCGGGCAAGAACATGATCAAGATGGAAACGCTGCGGGCGACGTTCGAATCGCTCGGGTTTTCCGGCGTAACAAGCTTCATCAATAGCGGCAATCTCGGCTTCGATACCCGCAAGACGGCCGATGCGGTTATTGCGGCCAAGATCCGCGAGGCCATTATTCATGAGTTCGGTTATGACATTTCTGTAATGGTCCGCCCGATCTCTGAAATTCGCGAAGTGGTCGAATGGGCGCCGTTTGCGGGACGGTTCGAGAGCCACAAAGACGTTCACGTGTTTTTTCTAAATGAGAGATTGACCGCCGAGCAAGAAGCTTATTTGCTCGAACAGGGCAGCGAGAATGAGATGTTCGAGATCAAGGGCCGACACGTCGCGTGTATGCTGAAAATACACATAACCGACAGCGTAGTCGGCAAGGGATTCATCGATAGAAAGTTAAAGGTCGCAGCGACCGGCCGAAACTGGCGAACAGTAGAAAAACTTGCGGTTCTGTGACCGTTTGGAGCATCATTTTAAGGTATGAGAACTTTCCTGAGAACATCGATCTTTATCGTCGCAGTATTTGTCACGGCGGCATTTGGCCAGGATGATCCGTTCAACGCTGGACTGAAACAGTTTGAGGCCAAAGATTACGTTGGGGCCGCTATCTCGTTTAGCAAGGCTGTGCAGCAGTCGCCGCAAAACTATCAAGGCCACTTCAACCTTGGACTCTGCCATTACAATCTCAATCGGTACGATGACGCCATCGTATCGTTTCAAAAGGCGATCGGGATCAAACCCGACTATGTAAGGGCGAATTACTGGTTGGGCAATGCATATCAATCCCTCAAGCGATATGACGAGTCCGTGACCTGGTATCAGAAGTCTATCCAGTACGACCCGAATAATGCCCAGGCTTATTACCGGCTTGGCCGATCATATCAGGAACTGAAGCGGTATACGGACGCCGAAACGGCCTTCAAAAAGGCCATTGAGCTAAAACCTGCTGAGGTCGATTATAAGGTTGAGCTTGGCAACGTCCTTGTCAGTCTGAATCGCTTTCCTGAGGCGATCGTTATCTTTGACGCAGCGATGAAAGCTAGTCCTTTGCATGCGAACGCGCACTTGGGAATGGGAAACGCGTATTACAATAATGCCAAGAATGCCGAATCGATCCCTTACTACAAGCGTGCGACGGAACTCGCACCTTCTTCGGCGACAGCTCACTCATATTTGGGTGACGCCTATTACAGAACCAAGCAGTACGGGCTGGCCATTGCGTCATTCGACACGGCATTAAAGCTTGACAACAAGCGGGTCGATTCATGGTATGGCGTGGGGCTGACCCATGTGGCGATGAAGAATAAACCGCTTGCCCAAAAAGCCCAGAGGGAACTGCTTTTGCTTGACGCGGCGAAGGCCGACACGCTTCAAAAGCAGATCGACCAGATGAGGTAGTTCGCGGACGGACGCCATGATCAAAAGGCCCTTCAATTTCAAGCAGTGGATCGATGAGCACCGGCATCTGCTCAAGCCGCTGATTCGGAATCGATACATAGCTATGAAACTGATTGCAACGACGATGATTGTAGGACTATTTTCGATAGCGATCTTAGGTCAAAAGGGACCTGCTTGCAGCATCGGGACGACTAAATTTATGTGTCCGGCAGGGTTTGTAATGTTGCCTGAGGTCGATCCTAAGACCCGCCTATTTCAATCGAAGGACAAAGATAATTCTCTTTATCTCTTTGTTTCGGTCCCCACTGGCGATTTCGTTGATTCGATGGTAAAGAAGGCCATCGAGAAACAATATGCCGCGAATCCGGGCAACGCCTTCCAATGGAAACCGGTTAAGAATCCAATGACGATGGACGTCAAGACCAAACATGAGAGTCGAGTTACGGCGTCATTCGGCCTCTGGGATAAGCACTTGGTTGAATTGAAAGCGTTCATCTTTTCGGTCAAGGGAAAGATCATTGTCATCGGGTATGCATCTGATTGGGGAGAAGAGCCTTGGCTTAATAAGCGCCTTTTCGATAAAGGCGAAGGGATGGGCGATACGGCTGTGGGCTGTAACGCAGTGGTAACTCTGCTTAACTCCATAACTAGGGAATTCAAGGAAAAGAAGCAGTATTGTTCGCTTTCAGCCTTTACAATTTAGGGCCATATCCATAATGATCCGGCGACCATTCAACTTCAAACAATGGATCGAGGACCATCGGCATCTGCTCAAGCCGCCGGTCGGGAATCAGTGTGTCTATGACGACGGCGATTTTATCGTGATGGTTGTAGGCGGGCCGAATTCGCGAAAGGACTATCACTGGGACGAGGGCGAAGAGCTTTTTTACCAGCTCGAGGGCGATATCAAGGTCCAGATACAGGAAGACGGTAAAGCGGTCGAGGTGGCTATCCGCGAGGGCGAGATGTTCCTGCTGCCGCCGCGAATCCCGCACAACCCGATCCGCGGTGCCAACACCGTCGGCCTTGTCATTGAACGCAAACGCCAACCCGGCGAACTCGACGGGCTGATGTGGTTTTGCGAGAACTGCAACGAAAGGCTTTACGAGGAGTACTTCCAGCTTGACGACATCACCACGCAATTCCAGGGCGTCTTCAAACGGTTCTACGATTCGATAGAACTTCGAACCTGCAAAAAATGCGGCTCCGTAATGGAGCCGCCAAAATAGATCAAGTCTTCAGTATCCATCTCGGATCATCTGTTCTTTACAACTGAGATAGTTATCTCAGCGGGATATTGCCGCGAATGGTGAACCGAATTCTTTGCGACCACACCCTTGGTTTCATCCCAATTATTTCCGCCGGTATTCATATTTCTATCGAACCTCGGAAAATTACTCGATGAGATCTCGATCCGAAGTCGATGGCCCGGGGCGAAGTAGTTGCTGGTGTTCATCGGCTGGAATTTGACCTTATAGACCTTACCGGATTCCATCCAGACGAGTGGTTTGTCATAGCCGTCGCGATAGCGCATCCGTTGGATGGTTTCGTCGAGGTTCCACGCCTTTCCATTTTCATCAACGTCGATCAGCTTGACAGTGAAGTCGGTATCTTTCGCATCCGATGAAACGTAGAGCGTGATATCGATCGGGCCGCTAAGCTCGAAGCCCTCTTTCAAGACATCGGTCGAGTAAACGAGTATGTCGTTTCGCTCTTCCATCTTGCTCTGATCGAACGAACCCGCCTGGATCGCATTGCCCGTACAGCAAACGTTTCCTCCGTAAGAAGGAACCGGGTTCATCGGATCGTACGTGAAAGTGTCGGGCGTGTCCGTCGCCGGCGGTTCGCTGACCAGTCTACCGTCTCCATTCAGCGAGTTGGCTTTGCCGCCGCTCGAAAGGTAAAACTTCATCGGCTCGGCTCCAGCCGGCGGCCATTGTTCGGAAGACTGCCATTTATTGCTGCCCATTGTAAAGTACTGCACCTTCGGACGTTTGAGGATGTCGTTCTGTTCGCCTTTTAAGAAATGATCGAACCAGTCGTACGTCATCTTGTTGTAATCGAGGCGAGCATCGCCCATGCTCCGAGCTCCGACGACCGTATTTTCAGTCGCCCGCGTATAGCTGCAGTGGGCGACGGGGGCAATAACGGCGTACTGCTTATCCGCCATTTCCTTGCTAGCCGTCTTGCGAATATGGTTGTACATGGCAAGGTTCGGTCCCGCCGACACGTCGTACCATGACATAAAATAGAAGCCCGGGATGTCGATCTTCATGTTGTCATGCCACAGGCCGCCTCTGTACCACGCGGGATCGTTGGGTGTGCGTTTGATCATTGCTCCACCGGTCGGTACAGGCATTTCGTCGGCGAAAATTCCACGCGGCCCATCGACGGCAGTGAAAATATCCTTGACCGGCAAATGCCTCAACGCCTTTGACCAATCGACTGATGGTGCTTGTTGGGCGAGATCAAACGACTTCGACGCGCGGATCAGCTCTTCTTGGCTCGTTTTCGGATCGAACATCGGCCGAACCTGGTTTTGCTGGCCGTAAAGCCACGCAATGAACAGCATCTGGACCGCCCCGCCGCGATACCAGTTGCCCTGTTCGTAATATGGCCCGACCCGGCCCACGCCCGCACCAAACCCCTGGGCGATCATCGTTGTAAATGCAGGATTTCCGCGCGCGGCAACCGCCATTTGCCATTCTGCGGTCGAGGAACAACCGATCGCACCAACTTTCTTGTTCGACCACGGCTGCGACGACATCCACGTAAGTGCGTCATCGCCGTCGGTCGTCGGCGGGCCCAGGATGTCATAATTTCCCTCGGAAAAGAACCGGCCCCGTTCATTCATGATTATGTACGCGTAGCCGCGTTTCACTGCGTCGAGTACAGTCGTCATGTCTCGAGGAGCACCGAGCCGTATGTCCCACCAATTGAAGTTGTAGGGCGTACGCGAGAGGATGATCGGATACTTCTTGTTAGGATCTTTCGGCCTATAAACGTCTGCCTGAACGCGCACGCCGTCGCGCATGCGCACCATGACCTTGCGTTCCACGACCGCGATCGACTGTAACTCAGCCTCGATCGCATTCCGCCGGGCGATCTGTTCGGGCGTAGATGATGCCTGCGGGGGCTGTGCGACCACGAACGCCTGGACCGCGGCGAACAAGAATGTCGAGAGCAAAAAGATCCGATAACCCTTCATCGTAAACTCCTAAATGTTGAGGTGAGAACGGCTAAATATTAACGCGAAATAACCCGAAACCGAAAACCGGCTGTTACCTAAGGCCCAACCGACACTTGCCCTCCATATGTAAACTTTTGTAAACCCGGCCAAATCGGCTTGCGTATCAGTTGCGCATCCAAAGGAACTGTCCTACATTGTAGGCATTCAAACCAGTACAGTCTGTTTTTGGATATCTGCTTTACCCTAAGAATTAAGTATTTCGAGGATCTAAAAAGATGACTACACAGCGCGCGCTTCGAGGCATCGTCCTATCGGGCCTTGCACTACTGTTTTCCGTATTTTCAACTTTTGCTCAGACGCCGAGGCCGACGGCAAGCCCGGCGGCTGCACCGGCAAAGCCATCTGCCCCGCCGACTTTTGACGCCGCGATCTCGGGCCTCAGGTTTCGCGAGATCGGGCCGGCGACCATGGGCGGCCGCATCAATGACATCGAGGCGGCGCCAAATGATTCACGTGTCCTTTACGCGGCGACCGCAGCTTCAGGCATAGTAAAGACGGTCAACGGCGGTACCGATTGGACAATGATATTCGACAAAGAGGCTGTCGGCAGCGTTGGCGATATCGCGATCGCACCGTCAAATCCGTCGATAGTCTGGGCCGGTTCCGGTGAATCGAATAACCGCCAGAGTTCCTCATGGGGCAATGGCGTTTACAAGTCGCTCGACGCCGGTAAGACCTGGAAGCATATGGGCCTCGAAAAGACGATGGCCATTGCTCGTGTCGTGATTCATCCGACAAATCCCGACATTGTCTATGTCGCTGCGACCGGCAACCTGTGGGCCGCCTCGCCCGACCGCGGGGTTTACAGGACGATGGACGGCGGCAAGACTTGGCAGCTCGTGCTCAAGGTCAATGATGATACTGGGGCGACCGAAATTGCGATCGATCCCGACAGCCCGAATATCCTCTACGCTGCAATGTACCAGCGTCGGCGAACGGTATTTGGCTTCAACGGAAGCGGAGCCGGAAGTGCTCTTTATAAGACCAATGACGGCGGCGATACGTGGAACAAGATCACCCGCGGAATGCCGTACGACACAACGAATGCACCGACGCCGATGCCTGAGAACCTGCTGGAGACTGGCCGTATCGCCATCTCGATCTATCCAAAAGACACAAACATTGTTTATGTGACCGTCGAGCACGCGAACGGCGGCGTTTATCGGTCGATCGATAAGGGTGAGACATGGACTCGACAGGCAGATATCAATGCGGTACCGAGACCGATGTATTTCTCTCAGCTCCGCGTCGATCCAAACAACGACCAACGGCTCTGGCAGGCGGGCGTAACGCTGCAGTATTCCGACGATGGCGGCAAGACGTGGACAGGCCAGTTTGGCCAGACGCCGCACGCCGATACGCACGGGATCTGGATCGATCCCAAGGATTCTAATCACCTGGTGATCGGAAATGACGGCGGTATCAACATTACGTATGACCGCGGACGAAACTGGGATTTTGCCAATACCGTTCCGCTCGGCCAGTTTTACGAGGTCGGGGCCGACAACAGCATGCCTTATAAGGTCTGCGGCGGTTTGCAGGACAATAACACGTGGTGCGGGCCCAGCCAGACAATGAATCCGCAGGGTATCCGTAACGACGATTGGTACACGGTCGGCGGCGGTGACGGTTTTTATGCACAACCGGACCCCAATGATCCGGACATCGTTTACGGCGAATCGCAGGACGGAAATCTGTTCCGCCGGAATGTTAGGACCGGCGAGAACAAGAGCATCAGACCGCGGGAAGCCGATGGCGAAAAGCCCTATCGGTTCCAGTGGAACTCCCCGATCATGCCATCCTCGCATGAGAAGAACCTGATCTACTACGCGGCTAATTTTGTCTTCCGCTCGCCCGATCGCGGCGATAATTGGACTAAGATCAGTCCCGACCTGACTACGAACGTTGACCGGAACACGCTGGCGATCATGGGCAAGGTCCCGGACAAGAATACTCGTTCCCGTCACGACGGTGTTCAGCAGTTCCCGACCATTACGACAATTTCAGAGTCGCCTCTGAACAAGAACGTTCTTTGGGCCGGAACCGATGATGGCAATCTGCAGGTGACCCGCGACGGCCAGACGTGGAAGAACGTTGTGGACAAGGTGCCCGGAGTTCCAAAAGGAACCTATGTCAGCCGCGTGGTCGCCTCACGCGCAGGCGAGGGAGCTGCCTTTGTGACCTTTGACGGCCATCGAAATGGCGATTTCAAGGTGTACGTTTACGCGACGAGCGATTTTGGCGAGACTTGGAAGTCGATAGCGTCTAACCTGCCGCAGAATAACGGCATTGTAAGCGTGATCCGCGAACATCCGCGAAACACGAACCTTCTTTTTGTCGGAACCGAATTCGGCTTGTTCGCCTCAACGGACCGCGGTGGCAACTGGATGCAGATGAAACTCAACCTGCCTACGGTTCCGGTTGATGACATTCTCATTCACCCGCGTGAGAACGATCTGATCCTGGCGACGCACGGGCGTTCGTTCTGGATACTCGACGACATCACGACACTCGAGCAGTTGACCGATGCGACTTTGAACAGTGATGTCCATTTATTCGACCCGCGCCGCGCGGTGATGTGGCGTACGTGGAGCAACAAACCCATCACGTCGGATAAGGTGTTCAATGGCCAAAATCCGCCTAATGGAGCCCCGATCCAGTTTTACGTGAAGGATGGCCTCGCTGATCGCCAGGTCATGACCATCACGATCCAGGATGCCGCAGGTCAGACGCTCCGTACTCAAAACTGCACACGTCCCCAGCCGGCGCCAACACCGGGAGCCGGTGGCCCGGGAGGTGGTCCGGGAGGCGGCGGGTTCGGAGGCGGTGGTGGCGGCGGCCAGTTTGGCGGCTTTGGCGGCGGTGGCGGTGGCCAGTGCGTCGTAAACAAGGGCGTCAACCGCTGGGTCTGGGACATGCGTTATCGTCCGGCTGGTATGCCGGCCACGGGCGGCGGCGGATTTGGCGGCGGCGGTGGCGGCGGTTTTGGCGGCGCCGGCCAGGGATTCCGTGTCGATCCGGGAACCTACACTGTCAAGATCAAGCTTGGCGACAAGGAGATCTCAAAGTCGATCCAGGTAATTGAGGATCCGCGTGTCGAGTTCTCGGCCGAGGATCGCGCGAAGAAAAAGGCTGCGTTGATGAAGCTCTTGCCCGTTGTCACTCGCGGCCAGGCGGCGGCGCAGCAGATAATCGCCCTCAGGACCAACGTCAATACGGCGATCGAATCGTGGCGACGTCCCGGCTCGGGGGTGCCGCAGAACATCCGTACCGCGGGCGAGGAACTGCTCAAGAAGATCGACGCAGCTTATGTCAACTGGGGCACTCCGCCTTCGGCAGTTAGTAATATCAGCCAGGCGGGCCCGCCGCTGGTTGAACTGCCTACGCCTCTCAGCCAGCGTGCCGCACAGCTCATGGGTGCGATCGAAGGCACATCGGGTGCCCCGACCACCTGGGAACTTGCTCAGATAGATATTCTTTCTGCCAAGATCCCGGCAGCGGCGGATGAGGTGCGAAAACTCATCACCGAGGACCTCGCGGCCCTCAATGCGATGATGATCGAGGCTAAGATCCCGTACATTCAGCCCCCGGCGGGTGCCGGCGGCGGTGGTCCGGGCGGCGGCCGTCCTCCTGAGGATATAGAGAAGCCGTAGTTTGCGCCTCGTTCATTTGAACTAGCCGGGAAGCTCTTTTTTGAGCCTCCCGGCTTTTTGCCGTGGGGACGATGCCTCGGCACTTTGGGTTAAAGCGAACAAGTGCCAAAATGAACCAGTGCTCAAGATCGACGTTCACACACACATATTGCCGCGAGAAATTCCAGCGTGGAAGGATCGCTTTGGCTATGGTGGGTTCATTACGCTTGATCACTATAAGCCGTGCTGTGCCCGCATGGTTCGAGACGATGGGGTTTCCTTTCGCGACATTGTCGAGAATTGCTGGTCCGCAGAAAAGAGGATCGAGGAATGTGACGCCTCCGGCATAACCGTTCAGGTGCTTTCGACTGTTCCGGTAATGTTCAGCTACTGGGCCGAACCCAAGGATGGAGTCGAAATATCGCGATTTCTCAACGATCATATAGCTGAGGTGGGCGCGGAATTTCCGCTGAGATTTGTCGGGCTTGGTACCGTGCCGATGCAGGACCCCGACCTGGCGATACTGGAACTTGAACGCTGCAAGCGGATAGGCCTGGCAGGTGTACAGATCGGCACCAACGTCAACCAGCTTAATCTTGGCGAACCGAAATTTTTTGAGTTTTTTGCCGCGTGCGAGCGGTTAAGTATGGCGGTCTTCATTCACCCGTGGGACATGATGGGTGAAAAGGACATGCAAAAATACTGGCTGCCGTGGCTTGTCGGCATGCCCGCCGAAGTGTCGCGTGCCATATGTTCGCTGATCTTTTCGGGCACGCTGGAGCGACTGCCGAACTTGAGAATTTGCTTCGCCCACGGCGGCGGGGCATTTCCGGCTACCATCGGGAGGATCGAGCACGGCTTCAATGTGCGTCCCGACCTCTGTGCGGTCGATAATCCGCACAGTCCGCGAAAGTACCTAAGCAAGATCTACTTCGATTCACTCGTGCACGAGGCGGCAAAGCTCGATTATCTGATCAAACTAGTGGGCGCCGACCAGGTCATGCTCGGTACGGATTATCCGTTCCCGCTTGGCGAACTTGAGCCGGGCAGGCTGATCGAGTCGATGCCCTATGACGATACGATCAAGGAAATGCTCTTCCACGGAGCCGCGTTGAACTGGCTCGGCATTGACGGAGCACGATTTGTCGGCCGGTAATAGCTATGAAAAAGCTCGCTAAGTTCCTGTTTGTCCTTGTTGTATTGCTCGCCGTCGCTCTTACCGCTTTTTGGTTCAGTCGGCCGGAAGATATTGTTTTTGAACAACTTAAGGCCTCGGTGCCAAACGCGGAGTATAGCAAGTTCGTCGATGTCGGCGATATTCGGGTCCACTATCAGGAAAAAGGTTCGGGTACACCGCTCATTCTGATCCATGGCTATTCTTCATCCGTATTTACCTGGAAAGATCAGTTCGACGTTCTGTCTCGCAAATTTCGCGTCATCGCTTTGGATCTCAAAGGTTTTGGATTTACGTCAAAGCCTGATGGCGACTACTCCAGGCGTGCCCAGGGCGAATTGGTCGCGGCATTCCTTGACCGCCTGAATATCGGATCGGCATGGCTCGTTGGTAATTCGATGGGCGGTGAGACGGCACTCAATGTCGCCGTCCTCCACCCTGACCGGGTACTTGGACTCGTGTTGATCGACAGCGCGGGCGTTCAAGTTCCGGGCCGCACGAGCCTTGCCCCCGCGTATCTTCAGATACCTGTGATCGGGCGACTTCTGACGGCACTTGCACTTACGTCGGACAAGCTTGTTCGCGAAGGACTGCAAAAGAGCTTTTTCGACGACTCGAAGGTTACAGACGACCGTGTCGCATACTATTATCAGCCTTTGAAGACACGCGGCGGCCAGTTGGCGGCGACAAGAGCTCGAACACAATTCGGTGATTTTCCGATCGAGGACAAATTGAGTTCTATAAAAGTGCCAACCCTGATCATTTGGGGCGATCATGACGAACTGATCCCGCTAGAAGCAGGAAAGAAGCTTAATTCAGTGATCCGCGAATCTAAGCTCGTTGTTTTCGAGAATTGCGGACACGTTCCCCAGGAGGAAATGCCTGAACGTGTTGCCGCCGAGCTCACAAATTTTATTCAGTAAATATGCACGCAGAAGAGGTAAGATCATCATCCGCAATTGATTCAGCCGCCGAAATGGACGCGGCCGATCCGCTCGCGCAATTTCGGTCGCGGTTTCATTTGCCTTTGTGCCCCGACGGATCCGAGAAGCTCTATTTTACGGGCAATTCACTCGGCCTGATGCCTAAGACCGCTCGTGCTTACGTCGATCAGGAACTCGACGACTGGGAACGCCTTGCGGTCGAGGGGCATATTCACGCCCGTCATCCATGGCTGCCGTATCACGAGTTCCTTACAGAACAGATGGCCCGGGTTGTTGGTGCAATGCCTATCGAGACCGTCGTGATGAACTCACTCACGGTTAATGTTCATTTGCTCCTCGTGTCGTTCTATCGGCCGACGGCTGCCCGTCACAAGATCGTCATTGAGAAAGGAGCATTTCCGTCAGATCGATATGCCGTCGAATCGCAGATCAGGTTTCACGGTCTCGATCCGGCAGTTTCACTGGTTGAGATCGCTCCTAGAGAGGGCGAATCGATCCTGCGTACCGAAGATATCGTCGCCCTGATCGAGAGCGAAGGTCCGTCGATCGCCACAGTGATGCTCGGAGGTGTGAATTATTACACGGGCCAGGCGTTTGAGATGCGTGAAATCACCGCCGCAGGGCACAAGGCAGGCGCAATGGTCGGTTTTGACCTCGCGCATGCCGCGGGCAATCTCGACCTGCAGATGCACGATTGGGACGTTGATTTCGCCGCATGGTGTTCATATAAGTATCTGAACGGCGGCCCGGGGGCCGTCGCGGGGGCATTTGTGCATGAGAGGCACGCCGATTGCCCTGATCTAATTCGATTCGCAGGCTGGTGGGGCCACGACAAGGCGACGCGATTTCAAATGGGCCCCGAGTTTCGACAGCTTGCAGGCGCGGAAGGTTGGCAGATCTCGAATCCGCCGATCCTGCAGATGGCGGCGTTACGTGCGTCGCTGGAGATATTTGAAGAGGCGGGAATGCCGGAGTTGATCGCAAAATCGAGAAAGCTCACCGGCTTTCTCGAGAGTTTGATCCTCGAGATCGGCGACGACAGGATCTCGATCGTGACACCTAACAAGCCCGAGCAGCGCGGCTGCCAGCTTTCGATCCGCGTGAAGGGAGGCGACCGGTCGCTGCACGAGCGACTGGTGGCAAATGGGGTCGAGGCCGATTGGCGCGAGCCGGATGTGATTCGCGTAGCGCCGGTGCCACTGTATAACTCATTCATGGACGTAGCCAGATTTGCCGAGGTGCTCCGGGCACAGCTCGGCTGACAACGAAGAGATTAAGAAAAATGGTCCAGGCAATAATCAATGGAATACATGGTGAATTCTCGGACGGGATAACGGTCCTGGCCGCCGCGAGAGAGCTTGGATTTGACATCCCAACACTTTGCAACGACAACCGGCTCAAGCCAGTTGGGGCGTGCAGGATGTGCCTTGTCGAGATCAAGGGGCGGGCCGGCGAAACGGTCTCTTGCACCACGCTTCTCGCTGACGGTATGGAGGTCGAGACACACTCCGAGCCGGTCGAGACTGCGAGGAAATGGAATCTTAGAATGCTTGCCGGTAACTACCCGGCAGATGCATTTGCGGTCTTTCCCGATAAGCCCTTTCACAAACTTGCCCGCAATTACGGGCTGACAGAGGCTGACTTCCACGGCGGCCATTCATCGTCGATCGACGGATCTCATACATATATCGCGGTCGATATGTCGCGTTGCATAAATTGCTACGCTTGCGTTCGGATATGTGCCGACGTTCAGGGGCAATTTGTGTGGCACGTGCTCGGACGCGGGGAGGACTCGCAGATCTGGCCGGATTCATTTGGGGCATTTGGCGAAAGCACGTGCGTATCATGTGGAGCATGTTCCGACGCGTGTCCGACCGGAGCTCTTGAGGACAAATCCGTGATCGAGCATGGATTCCCGACCGAATGGACAAAGACAACATGTCCGTATTGCGGCACCGGCTGTGAGATGAATGTCGGCACTCGTAATGACAAGGTTGTCCAAGTAAGACCAGTGCTTGACGCGCCGGTGAATTACGGCCATCTGTGTGTCAAGGGCAGATATGCGCATGGTTTTATTGATGCCGAAGACCGGGTGACAGAGCCGATGATCCGCGAGAACGGCGAGTGGCGTGTCGTCTCTTGGGATGAAGCGATCGGCTATACGGCTGAACGACTAAATGCGATCAACGAAGAGTTCGGTAAGGAATCTATCGCCGTTCTCGGTTCGGCGAGGGCGACCAACGAAGAGAATTATCTTGCTCAGAAATTCACCCGCGTCGTGCTCGGCACGAATAATGTCGATTGCTGTGCCCGCGTCTGCCACACGCCTTCGGCGGCAGCGATGAAGATGATGATCGGTACCGGTGCGATGACCAATTCGTTCGACGACATCGAAAAGGCGAAAACGATCATCCTTTGCGGAGCGAATCCGAGCGAGAATCACCCGATCCCCGGTGCCCGCATAAAACAGGCCGTTCTCAAGAACGGCACCAAGTTGATCGTCGTGGATCCGCGAAAGACGGAACTCGCAAAGATCGCCGATGTCCATCTCCAGCTGCGCCCCGGAACGAACATCCTGATGTTCAACGCTCTCGCGCACGCGATCATCGATGAAGGCCTAGCCAACTCGGAATTTATCGAAAAGCGAGTTGATGAATTTGAGCAGTTCAGGGAATTTGTTGCCGAGTATTCTCCTGAGGCAGTTGCCGAACGGTGCGGCGTGGATGCCGAATTGATCAGAAAGGCCGCCAGGATCTACGCGACCGAGACGCCCTCAATGGCGATGCACGGACTTGGCATGACAGAGCACCTGCAGGGAACCGAAGGCGTAATGACGATCGTCAATCTCGCTCTACTTACGGGAAATATCGGTAAAGAAGGGGCAGGCGTCAATCCGCTGCGCGGCCAGAACAACGTACAAGGATCGGCTCATATGGGCTGCGACCCGGGAATACTAACCGGTTCCGTGACGATCGATGTCGGAAAGGATCTGTTTGAGAGCGTCTGGCAGAGACCCGTGCCAACTGCGGCCGGATACAACCAGCTCCAGATGATCGATGCTGCCCGCGACGGCAAGCTGAAAGCACTGTGGACGATCGGATACGACGTTTTTCTTTCGAACGCGAATGCCCACGCGACTGCCGCAGCATTTGAGAAGATGGACCTCGTCATCATTCAGGATTTCTTTATGAATGAGACTGCCAAGCGATTCGGCCACGTCTTTTTACCTGCAACGACATCTTTCGAAAAGAACGGGACGTTTATGAATGGCGAGCGCCGGATCCAACGCATAAGGACCGCGGTCAGCCCACGCGGTAATTCTCGTTCCGATCTTGAGATAATCTGCGATCTTGCCAAAAAGATGGGCTTTGCCGAGGATTTTGCGTTCGAATCGGCCGAAGACGTTTGGAATGAGGTCCGAGCGGTCTGGCCTCCGGGTTACGGTATCACCTACGATCGGATAGAGAAGGCGGGCATCCAGTGGCCGTGTCCCGATCTCGATCATCCGGGCACAGAGATACTCCACGGCGAGTCTTTCTCAAATGGCGTCACTGCTGCGCTTCGGAGGATAAAATATCGACCGACAAAAGAGGTGGTCTCCGACGAATTTCCCTTTATGCTGACCACGGGCCGAGTGCTTGAGCACTTCAATGCGGGTACAATGACGATGCGCACGCCAAACACCAAGCTTCGCCCGACCGATCGTCTGATGATCTCAAAGGCTGATTCTAAGCGGCTCGCGATCGCCAATGGTGAAAGTGTTCGGCTGAAGAGCGCGTATGGCGAGGCGATCTTGCCGGCCGAGGTCACTGCCAAAGTAAAGGATGGTGAACTATTCGCGTCATTCCACGATCCTGATATCTTCCTCAATTATGCGACGGGGCCGACCCGCGACCGGTTCACGCAGGCACCGGAATTCAAGGTCACTGCTGTCGCGATCGAGAAGATCAAGGGCTAGTTTTCCTTTGTGTTCTCTGTGTCCTCTGTGGTGAAATTAGTCTGACCTATGTCCAATGTTGTAATTATCGGTGCGGGCCTCGCGGGCTCGCTTCTTTCGATTTATCTCGCCAAACGCGGGATAAAGGTCGATGTGTATGAAGCCCGCGGCGATATGCGACTGGAATCTGTCGCGGCGGGGCGGTCGATAAACCTTGCGCTTTCGGATCGCGGTATCGCCGCGCTTCGAGAGGTCGGAATGGACGAGTATATGCTCGCCGAGGCCGTGCCGATGCGCGGTCGGATGATACATTCAGTTTCCAGCGAAACTAAACTTCTGCCCTACAGCGGCCGTCAGGGTGAGTATATTAATTCTGTTTCGCGAGCAGGCCTCAACATAGCTCTCATAAGCGAAGCCGAAAAATATGACGGCGTGAATTTTCACTTCAACGAGGGCTGCACTGACTTCGACTGCGATACTGGCGAGGCGGTGCTTGCAGGCAGCCGTCGCATCATGGCCGACACCATCATTGCGACCGACGGAGCCGGTTCGGCTGTGCGGCAAGCGATGGAAAAACAGATCGACGGTTATCAAAGCTCGACCGTGTTTCTTGATCACGGTTATAAGGAGTTGCACATTCCGCCCGCAGAAGACGGCGGCTTTTTGATCGAGAAGAACGCCCTGCATATCTGGCCGCGGCATCAGTTCATGATGATAGCCCTGCCCAATTTCGATGGCAGTTTTACGTGCACCCTGTTTCTCGCACACAAGGCGGCTGATGCCGCATTCGACCAACTGACGGACGAAGCGGCAGTTCGCGAGTTTTTCGAACGCGAATTCCCGGACGCAGTCCCACTGATGCCGACGCTCCTCGAAGACTTTTTTGCGAATCCCATCGGCAATCTTGGCACGCTGAAATGCTGGCCATGGAATGTCGGCGGCAAGGCCCTGCTGTTGGGCGACGCGGCGCACGCGGTCGTTCCGTTTTACGGCCAAGGAATGAACTGCTCATTCGAGGACGTACGGGTGCTCGACTCGCTCCTGTCAGAACCGACTGCGTCACCGGGCGGCAAGATCGATTGGCATCGCGTGTTTGAGGAATACGGCCAGCTTCGCAAGGTAAATACCGATGCGATCGCCGACATGGCCGAGGAAAACTTCTACGAGATGCGCGACGCGACGGCCGACCCGGTCTTCCTGAGAAAACGGGAACTCGAGACCAAGCTCGAGCAAACGTTCCCCGACTATTTCTCGAAATACTCGATGGTCACATTTCGCGAGGACTTGCCGTATGCGGTCGCAAAAGCCAAGGGCAACGCACAGGACCGTTTGCTGATGAGCATATGTGCGGCCACCGAAAATGTTTCTCAGATAGATATCGCCGCGACCATCGAACGGCTCAGAAACCTCTAGATCATGAAAAGAAGATCGTCCGCCGCTATCGCTTTCCTGCTGCTCGCGGCATTTGTTGTTGGGGCGTTCGCACAGGCCGGTTTACCGCCGTTCAAAGTGGCTCCGACGCCATGGAATGCCGACGAGCTTGGCAATATCCGTGCGGTCGTAATGGTTACAAACGCGAACCGCCCGGCCAGAGCCCGGATCGAGTGGCGGCGAAGAGATACCGATCCCGAGGCCAAGAATATCATCGTCACTACCGCCGCCGGCACCCGCGTCAACAATGTTACACGAGGGTTTATCGAGCGGGAATTTGGCGATGTGATCTTTCAGCCAACTGCCGGTGAGAGCATCTATTACGTCTATTATCTGCCTTATAAGAAATCTGGCAGTGCCAATTATCCAAAAGACTTTTACCCGAAATACGAAAGCACAGCGGACCCAGAGTGGCTCAAGGTCGCCCGCGACATCGCCGAATCAAACGCCGAAACGGTCGAGATACAGTCGGTCGACGCGTTCAACTCGTTCTACCCGATGGAGGTCATCGCGAAGCGTGAGGAAATCGACAGGCTGATCGCCGCGAACGCAGGAAAGAGCTTTCTGGTGTTCCCGGAGGACCGTATGTTCCCCATCAGGATGACGGCCGATCTGCCGAAGCGTTGGGTCGAACGCGGGCTGCAGAACAGCTTCACGGGTACGGCGAGAAGGGGCGAGTTTTATGCCTTTCAACTTGGTGTTTTCGCCCTCAAGGACCTCAAGAATGTCCGCGTGAACTTCACCGATCTCCGGTCGGCGAGCGGAGCAAAGATCGCGGCCGCCGGTATGACCTGCATCAATACGGACGGCGTCGATTACCGCGGCGAGAAATTTGAAAAGACGGTCGATGTCCCGTTCCGAAAGGTCCAGCCGCTGTGGTGCGGCGCCGATGTCGCGGGCAACGCCGCAGCGGGTGACTACAAAGGTACGGCGACCGTGACCGCGGCGGGCGAGGCTCCGCAGACGATCGCATTGAACCTGAAAGTTGCGAACGAAACTGCACCAAACAGCGGATTCAACGAGCCCGAAAAAATGACACGGCTCAAATGGCTCAATTCGACGCTAGCTCAGGAAAACACCGTCATTCCGCCGTACACGCCGATCGAGGTCAAGGGTAATACCATCAGTATTCTCGGCCGCAGCATGAGTCTCAGCAACGACGGCCTGCCCGGATCGATCGCGACCCGCTTTAGCCCCGAAATGACCTCGATGAGCGGCCATACGCAGGTGCTGAGGCGTCCGATGTCGATGTCGGTCGTCAACGCGAATGGCGGCGAATTTGCAGCCATGCCCAGGAAGTTGGCGTTTACGGAAAAGACACCCGGAACGGTAAAGTGGCGGGCGTCAACGAAGTTTGGAAACGTCGAAATGGACGTCGACGGTTCGATGGAGTTCGACGGATCTGTTGCTTACACCGTAAAGATGACGGCGACCGAAGACACGGATCTGGCCGACATCAGGCTCAATATTCCGTACACAAAAGACGGATCAAAATACATGATGGGGCTCGGCGAAAAGGGACGTGCGACCCCGGACTCTCTGCGTTGGAAATGGGACGTCGCGACAAAGAACCAGGACGGTGCGTGGCTCGGCGGAGTCAACGCCGGAATGCAGTTTTCGCTGCGTGATGAGAAATACGTAAGGCCGCTGAATACGAATTTTTACCTTCAAAAACCGCTGCTGCTGCCGACATCATGGGGAAATGGCGGGAAAGGCGGTATCGATATCGATACGGACGGATCGGGAGAAACGGTCAACGTTAAGAGCTACAGCGGCCCGCGGACAATGAAGAAGGGCGATTTGCTGTATTACAACTTCACGCTGCTGATCACGCCTTTCCATACGATCGACACCGACTGGCAGTGGGCGAACCGTTTCTATCACAAATACACGCCCGTCGACGAGATAAAAAAGACGGGTGCGACGGTCGTCAACATTCATCACGCCAATGCGATAAACCCCTATATCAATTACCCTTTCATCGCTCACAAGGAGATGAAGGCGTACATCGATGAGGCACATAAAAAGGGCCTAAAGGTCAAGATCTATAACACGGTACGTGAGCTGTCGAACCGTGCGTACGAGCTGCCGGCCTTGCGGAGCCTCGGACACGAGATATTCTCAGGCGGCAAGGGCGGTGGATTCCCTTGGCTGCAGGAACACGTCGGCGACGACTATATCGCGGCGTGGTTCGTGCCTGAGCTGAAGGACGCGGCGATTGTCAATAGCGGTGTCAGCCGCTGGCACAACTACTACGTCGAGGGCATGAACTGGCTGACGCAGAACGTCGGTATCGACGGCATCTATCTCGACGACGTTGCATTTGACCGCGTGACGATGAAACGGGTCAAACGCGTGCTGACCGCGGGCGGCCATCCCGGCATCGTCGATCTGCACTCGGCCAATCAGTTCAACAAAAATGACGGCTTTAACAACTCGGCGATGCTCTACATGGAGCATTTTCCGTACCTCAACCGGCTGTGGTTCGGCGAGTATTTTGATTATGAGAACAACTCGCCCGATTTTTTCCTGACCGAGGTCAGCGGCATTCCGTTCGGACTGATGGGCGAAATGCTTGAGAAGGG
>CAZJFB010000028.1:31908-38310 GCA_964545145.1 uncultured Chloracidobacterium sp.
GTGACAAGATCGCCGTGGCGAAGAACAAGGGCCTGCTGCTTGTGATAAAGTGACGATGAAAATGGCCGATTCGATCAAGGTTAACGGGCGCACCGTGGAGGTCGATCTCTCGAAGCCGATCGACATCTCGATAGCGCTGCATTTCAACGGCCCGCAGCCTAATGCCTTCGCGGTGGATGCAGCAGCGGCGAAGGCTGTCGGCGATACCCGCGATGGATCGAGTGTAAATTTTGAGGAGTACACGTTGACACCTCACTGTAACGGCACGCACACAGAATGCGTTGGCCATATCACGAACGAGAGAATATCGGTTCGGGATTGCTTGACTGACGTTTTTATTCCGGCCGTTTTGATCTCGGTCGAGCCGGAGAAGTTTGGTGATGATCTGGTTTTGTCAAAACTCGCGATCGAGAGTGCCGTCGGAGACGTTGGTTACGTGCGGGCTGATGATACGAAGGCGCCGTCCGCTCTGATTGTCCGAACACTGCCGAATGACACCGAAAAATTGACCCGAAAGTATGGAGAAAATTGCTTTGCGCCATATTTCACGACGGATGCAATGCAATTCATCGTAGATTGTGGGTTCACGCATTTGCTAGTCGACATGCCGTCGATCGATCGAATGTTTGACGAAGGCAAGCTCCTCAACCACCGCATCTTTTGGAATGTCGAGCCTGGAAGCGTTGATATTAATCCTGAGACTCGTATCCACAGCACCATAACGGAATTGATATATGTGCCGAACGAAATTCCGGACGGCGAATTTCTCCTAAATCTCCAGATCGCTCCGTTCGAGTCCGATGCGGCACCGAGCCGGCCGATACTTTTCAAATCTGTCTGAAATGACCACCTGAATTGACTTGCGGCCTGTTTGGCGTAACAATCGGATTTGCTCTTAGGAGCGAGATCTGTTCGAACCGCCGTCTATCGAGGGCGTAGACAGGGAAAGCGGGTGAGATCCCCGCACGATCGCGTCACCGTAATTCGAATCTAGTTTCGATAAGTCGGGCAGCCTGTATCGAACAATTGCCAGGGGAGATGTTTCGCGTCAAAACATCACAGGCGAACAAGGTATTTTTTCAAAACGCCCTGTTTTTCTGGTCGGTAACGACGCGGAAGTTCAGGGCGTTTTCGATGAGAAAGTTCTACTTTATACCTCTTGTTTCTGCCACGATAGGATTCCTGTCTCTTGTGATCTCGTGTGGCGGCGGCACGTCCAATATCAATGGAAATGCCGGAAATGCAGACATCGGATCATCAAATGTCTCGACGCGTCGCGTTACCGATGACCTTGGGCGCTCCGTTTTGATCCCGACAAAAGTAAGCCGAATTGTTAGTACCGCGCCGAGCGTGACCGAGATGATCTTTGCGGCCGGAGGCGGCGACCGTCTCGTCGGCGTCACTACCTTCTGTAATTTCCCCGAGGAAGCAAAGTCTATCGCCAAGATCGGTGATACCACCTCGCCGAACATGGAGGCGATCGTTGCCCTCAAGCCGGACATCGTTTTTGTTTCCACTGCATCGCAGATCGAAGCGTTCACGAAAATGCTCGAGCAGAACGGCATCGCCGTGTTCGTGTCGAATCCGTCGACTCTAGACGGCGTTCTTCAAAACCTGCACCAACTCGGCGACATCCTTGGGACGGCGGATCGGGCCGGACAGGCTGCGGCCGACCTCAAAAGGCGTATCGGAGCGGTTTGGGAAAAGCTCCAATACGAGGAGAAGGTCCGCGTATTCGTTCAGATCTCCAGGGAGCCGCTGTTCACTATCGGAAAAGGTTCATTCTTAAATGAACCGATCGCTAAGGCAGGAGGCCTGTCCGTGACCGCCGATATCGAGACCGCGTTCCCTAAATTGAGCAAAGAAACGGCTTTGACGCTCAGACCTGAGGCGATCATTCTTTCTGACAGTCCCGACAACCTGGAGCCGAATGAGGCGTTCAGGAATTCGCCGGCGGTAAGAAACGGGCGCGTTTACAAGATAAACGCGGATATCATCTCGCGGCCCGGTCCGCGGCTCGTCGAAGCATTCGAGCAGATCGCGAAGCTGCTGCATCCGGAGAAGCTCCGGAATAACGAATAACGAATAGCGAATAACGAATAGTGGCGTGCTATCCGTTATCAGTTATTCGTTATACGTTATTTCGAACCAGAGATTTGAACAGGAAGACGATAATTATTGCTGTCTCGCTGCTGGCCGCACTTGTTTTAGTGCTGGTTCTGGCCGCGCTGTTGGGTGCCGAGCGGCTGCCGCTGTTCGACCTCAACGAACAGCAGCAGTCGATACTTTTTGATATTCGATTGCCGAGGATATTGCTCGGAGCTTGTGTAGGTGCAAGCCTCGCGGTCGCTGGGGCCGGCTTGCAGTCGCTACTCAGAAATCCGCTTGCCGAACCGTATTTGCTCGGTGTCTCGAACGGTGCGGCGTTAGGCACGATGGTGGCGTTCGTCGTTTTTCAGAATGTCGAGATCGCCAGGCCGGTGATGGCGTTCGCCGGAGCTGCGTTGGCGAGTGTCGCGGTGTACCGCATGGCAAAGAGCCGTGCGGGCATGAATGTTGAGCGGCTAGTCTTATCAGGGGTGATCGTTACCACGTTTCTTTCCTCGGTGATCGTGATGCTCACGACGCTGCTCGATGCTGCAAAGCTTCGCAGCTTTACGTTCTGGCTGCTCGGTGATCTGTCCCAGGCGACGCTCGGCGGAGTTTACCTGAGTCTTGGGGCCGCCGTGATCGGCACCATCATTCTCACATCGCAGGCGCGTGCGCTCAATCTGATGATGATCGGGGAACGCGACGCACTCGATTTCGGCGTCGAGGTCGGTCGCGTAAGGATGCTGGTATTCGGGGGCGCGAGCCTTGTCGTAGGGGCAGCCGTTGCGGCCAGCGGTTCGGTCGGGTATGTCGGCCTGATCGTTCCTCATCTGCTCAGGCTCGCGATCGGCAGCGATAATCGGCTCATTGTGCCATTCTCGGCGATCGCGGGGGCGATATTTGTGGTTCTTGCCGACACGGTCGCGCGAACGGCTATTGCGCCGCGTGAACTTCCGGTCGGAGCGGTAACTGCCTTGATCGGTGCACCCTTGTTTATTTATTTGCTTAGAAGGAGTTAGCCGCGAATTGCACGAATTGCACGAATAAAGAAGAAGAGACAATTCGTGTAATTCGTGGCTAGAACCAATGCTTGAGGTCAGGGACATCTCAGTGGATTATGGCGAGCGGGCCGTGCTGCGCGATGTTTCGTTCGATCTCCGTAAAGGCAGGATCATCGCCCTGCTCGGTGCCAACGGTGCGGGCAAGACGACACTGATCAAGGCTCTCAATGGCACCGTCGCAACATCTGCGGGCGAGATCGTTCTTAATGGCAGATCGCTCAGCGAGCTTTCGAGGCGAGAGATCGCCGGCGAGATCGCGGTCGTTGCTCAGGAGAATGAGACGCGGTTCCCTATAACGGTGCTCGAATTCGTGCTTTCGGGACGGTTTGTCCATGGAGGCGCGTTCGGCTGGGAAAGTAAGACAGATATCGGGTTTGCCGAGAGGGCGTTAGAAGACTGTGATCTCGCCGGATATGCTCCTCGGCTGATGAACGAACTTTCGGGCGGCGAACGCCAGCGTGTCGTGCTCGCCCGGGCTCTCGCCACCGGTGCCCGGATACTGCTTCTGGATGAGCCAACAGCGAATCTCGATCTGGCTCACCAGGCGATGATGTTCCGACTTGTCCGCGAACGCTCACGTTCGTGCGAGTCATCGGCCGTGATAATTACGCACGATCTCAATCTTGCCGCCGAATTCGCTGACGAGATCTTGATGGTGAAAAACGGCCTCATTGCGGCCGAAGGGTCGCCCGCGGAGGTCCTGACCGCCGAGAATATCCGTGACGTCTTTGGCGTCAACGTGCTGCTCGATCAGAATCCGGCAAGCGGCAACGTTCGGGTTACGAACGTTTTTTAGGAGTTTAGCCACGAATGGACACGAAGAGCACGAATCAGAGTCAATTTTGTTTCAGGCTAATTCGTGACATTCGTGTAATTAGTGGCTAAAAGAACTGGTGATCGACGCAATGGAAGTCCGGTGCGAATCCGGCGCTGCCCACGCAACCGTAAAGTCGGGAACGTTGCTCGATCGCCTGGGATCGAACCGGTCTGCGTGTGGGCAGATGAGGATGATCGTGAAGACAAAATTACTTGTACTCATAACATTGGCGTCCGCAACCTTGGCTTTTGGACAGGAAGGCGCGGGACTCCGAGGCGTTGTCAGACTCAACGGACAACCTGCCGCCGGAGTGACAATTCAGGTGTCTGGACCGATCGAGGAACCGGAAAAAGAAACGCAGACTCGAAAGACAGATCCGGATGGTAATTTCTACCTGGGTTTTGAAAAGCCCGGCGACTATCAGGTAAAGGCGTGGCTCGTCGCGAATGGTCGGCGTTACGAGTCGAAGATCGATAAGCCGATCTTTCTCAAGTTCGCATTCGAAACAAAGCTGGATATCGATCTCGTCGAAGTTCCTTCGATCCGCGAATCGGTGACGGTCGCCGCAGGCGAGAGCCAGACGATCGAGCAAGTCTCGAAGACAGTTAATGTCGTCAGCGGGCAGGAAATGCGCGACCGGGCCGATTTCGCTCTGATAGAAAGCCTGAGGACAATTCCGGGATTTCGCGTTGCACAATCGGGCGGCTTCGGCCGCGTTGCGACGGTCAAGACGCGTGGCCTTCGCAATCAGGACACGGCGTTGCTGATCGACGGGATCAGATTTCGCGACCCGTCAGCGATCGCCGGCGATGCTTCATCGTTCCTCAGCGACTTTACGCTTACGAGCGTCAGCAAGATCGAGGTTTTGCGCGGTTCGGGTTCGTCGCTTTACGGTACGAACGCGATCGGCGGGGCGATCGACTTTCAGACGCCGACGGCCCGGCAGGGTACTCACGGCCAGATCGGCGGGGCGTTTGGCGGACTCGGCCTAGGGCGGTTTCGGGGCAATATCTCGCACGGCACCAATAACGGTAAATTCGGCGTCAATGCCGGCCTCTCGCGGACTGTTTACACAAAGGGGATCGACGGCGATGACGACGCGCACAATACGAATTTTCAGACGCGTTTTGATGCAGATCCCTTTTCACGAACGAACATCTCAGGCCGCTTTTTTTTCTCCGACGCCAATGTCCGTTTGAACACGGACCCGGACACATTTGGTGCTCTTCCGTCGCCGTCCGGGACGGTGATCGACGCCCGAGCAGGCGTCAATTTCACGCCGGATGTAAACGATCCGGACAACATTCAGTCGTCACGGTTTTACAACGGCCAGTTTGTGGTGAAGCACGCGATCAATAGCGACGTTGTGTTATCCGGCTACTACTCGGGCGTGAAAACGTCGCGAAACAACACGAACGGGCCGCTCGGGCCCGGGTCTCAGTCGGCATTGCAGACCTATTTGTATGACGGTCAGGTCCACACCTTGAACGGCCATCTGAACTGGTCGCCGAAGAATAATGTCGCGACTTTCGGATATGAATTCGAGCGGGAGAAATTTGGCAATGACGGCGTTTTCGCCTCCGCCGCGAGCAACTTCGCGACCGAGGCTATACAGGCGAGCAATACGTTTTACGCACAGGACCTGCTGAGCCTGATGGGCGGGAAACTTCAACTGTCCGGAGCTTTTCGAGCCCAATGGTTTTCGCTCAAGAGGCCGGCATTCAGCTCGGTCAATTTTCCAGATCGCTTTAATAGCGCGGCTTCGCCGCCGGCCTCTTACACAGCGGACGCCTCGGTATCGTATTTCTTCGAGCGGTCCGGCGCCAAATTGCGGGTGCACATCGGAAATGGCTATCGCGTGCCCTCGCTGTACGAGCGGTTCGGCTCGTATTTCTTCGCGAACACATTTTTCGGCCTCGGAAACCCCGATCTCAAGCCGGAGCGCTCGATCGCCCTTGACGGCGGTATCGAGCAGACCTTCGCCCGCGATCGCGTAAAGCTCTCGGCCACATACTTTTACACGAAAATTAACGACGAGGTCACATACCTTCCGACTGACGACCTAGGGGTGGCGGCGTATTACAATTTCGACAAGCATTTCTCGCGTGGACTGGAGATAAGCTCGCGGATCCGGCCGGCGGATTCGACCGAGATCTTTGCGTCCTACACTTACACTAACGGCGATATTCGCAATTTCCGACGCCAAACGCTCCTTCCCCCGTTGAACCTTGCGAGCACCGACCGCAAGGTATACGGCGTTCCCGATCATCAATTTACGCTGGTAGCGACCCAGCGGATCAGGCGATTTTGGGTCAATTTCGATCTTCTGGCGACCTCGACGTGTCTCACGCCGATCTACAGCAGCACAGCCTTTAACAACTACGTTTACCGCTTTCGGGGTAATCGCCGTGCTGACCTGACCGCCGGATATAC
>CAZJFB010000029.1:0-34266 GCA_964545145.1 uncultured Chloracidobacterium sp.
ATCCTCGCTATTTTCATCGTCGCCGTGATGTACTCATCCGTCGGGCACGGCGGGGCGTCCGGGTATCTGGCGGTGATGGCGCTTTTTGCAGTCGCACCTGAGGTGACCCGGCCTACGGCCTTGACGCTGAACGTTCTAGTGTCGGCGATCGCATTTGCGCAGTTCGCGTACAAAGGCGGATTCTCGTGGCGGGTCTTTTGGCCGTTCGCTGTCGCCTCGATACCGATGGCTTATGTCGGCGGCACCATCGTCCTGCCCACGACTACGCACAAGATCGTACTCGGAGTTGTCCTCATATTCACGGCTGTCCGGCTGAGCCTGCGGCTGTCCGGCGACGGCGAAGAGCCGAGGCAGCCGCCAATCGCGGCCGCACTTGCTCTCGGAGCCGCGATCGGGCTCGTCTCGGGGCTGGTCGGCGTTGGCGGCGGCATTTTCCTGACGCCGGTGCTGCTTTTGATGAAATGGTCTGAGGCTCGTGTCGCGGCCGGCGTTTCGGCCCTGTTTATCCTGCTCAATTCCGCGTCCGCCTTGGCCGGCAGCTATTCGAAGGTGGCAGAGCTGCCAGAGATCGTGTGGGCGTGGTTGGCGGCAGCCCTGATCGGCGGAGTGATCGGTTCGATCCTCGGCAGCAATAAGTTTGGCTCGTTAACCTTGCGACGAGTGCTGGCCGTTGTGCTGGTCGTGGCGGGCATTAAGCTAATTTTTGTCTAGGCATATTTTACGATGCTTTCGTAATCCAAGATTGCGAAGAATGAGATCCTGGTCATTGCCTCTTTCGTTAGTACTTTTCGCGGCTTTCGCGGTTAGTACTCCTGCGCAGTCCGGCCGCACGAAACCAAGTCCGACGCCGACGCCTGTTCCACGGATCGCCGGGCCATCGGTATTGACCGCGTCGACGCCGACGCCGCAGCGGCCCACTCCGACGCCGACCCCGACGCCAAAGGGCGATGACGACGTGATCAAGGTCGATTCGGTACTGGTGCCGATCCCGGTTTCGGTCACCGAGGCCGACGGCCGTCCGGTCCGCACGCTCAAACTCACCGACTTTGAACTGAAGATCGACGGCCGCCCCGCCGACATCGCCGAAATGACGCGGAGCGAGACGCCGATACGCCTGGCGATGCTCTTTGACAATTCGTCCAGCGTGCTGATCGCCCGTGATTTTGAAAAGAATGCCGCGGTACGGTTCTTTCGCCGTGTCATCAGGCCCGAACGCGACAAGGCCGCACTATTCTCGGTCGCCGATTATACGCGGCTCGAGCAGGCGTTTACCACCGATGTTTCGCTGCTGACCCGTGCGATCGAGCTGTTTCCCGAGCCAAAGGGAGCGACGGCCCTGCTTGATGGGATCGTCGAAGTCGCCGACTATCTAAGATCTATGACCGGCAGACGCGTGCTGGTGATCGTTTCGGATGGCGAGGACACTTACAGCGACCTTAAGACAACGCTCGAGGGTGTCGTCAGATCGCTCCTTGTAAGCGACGTGCAGGTCTATGTGGTAAAGACAAAGGACTTTGAGAATTTTAAGCGGACGGGCGTTCGCGGCGGCAATGCGAATATCCGTGCCCTTACGGCCGAACGGCGAATGATCGAGATCACACAGCAGACAGGCGGCTCGGTCTATTCGCCGATCGACGAGGACGAGATGAGCGCCGCGTTTACCCAGATCGCTGCCGAGCTGTCACAGCAGTATGTGCTTAGCTATTATCCTGAGGACGACCCCGGCAAGGCAGGCGACTTTCGCTCGATCTCTCTCTCGGTAAAAGGCAAGAAAGACCTGACCGTCAGAACGCGGAAAGGTTATTATGTGGGAAGAAAGTGAACGAATACCTCACCCAATTCCTGCAGCACCTCAAGTACGAGCGTAACGTCAGCCCGCATACGCTGCGCAATTACGCCAGCGACCTCGAGCAGTTTCAGCAGCATTTATTTAGTGTTGAGAAGCGGAATGATTTCCCGATCGAGCAGATCGACCGGTTGACGATCCGCGAATGGATGGCCAGCCTGCACGGCGATCATAAAAAAACCTCGGTCGCGAGAAAGCTGGCGTCATTGAGAACCTTCTTTCAGTTCCTGATCCGCGAGGGCAAGCTCGAATCGAATCCGGCCAAGCTCGTCGCCACGCCGAAGATCGAGCGAAAATTGCCTAATCATCTGTCGATGGAGGACGCGGTCCGGTTCATCGAGACACCGGATATCAACACCGACCTCGGCCGACGCGACCGGGCGATACTTGAGTTTCTCTATGCGACCGGTATTCGCGTCGGCGAATTGGTTGGCATCGACATTAACGACGTCGATTTTCGCGAGCGAATGGTGCGGGTCACGGGCAAACGTAAGAAACAGCGGATCGTGCCGTTCGGCGAGCCCGCGGCCCAGGCCGTCATGCATTATCTCGAGGAGACGCGGGGCGTATTTCTCGCCGGTGCGCCTGAGGCCGAGCGGACGAACGCTTTGTTCCTGCACCGCCGCGGCGGGCGTCTGACGACTCGCAGCGTCGGCCGCATGATCGATAAATACATCAAACTATGCGCTGATATTCACGACATCTCGCCTCACAGTTTGAGACATACTTTCGCCACGCACCTGCTAGACAGCGGCGCCGATCTTCGCGATATTCAGGAATTGTTAGGCCACGCAAGGCTATCGACCACGCAGATCTACACGCAGGTTTCGATGGAGAAGATGATCGAGGTTTATGACAAGGCTCATCCAAAGGCGTGATTCACCCTCGTTTGGAAAGGAAAATAGACTAGCTTATTATTCAACAAAATTCTCGCCCGTCATTTATTTATATGAAAAAGTTCCAATTGCTCGCGGCTGTGTTTATTGCACTTTCTTCGACCGTTGTTGCCCAAAATAAACTCCTCACCCTCGACGACATCTTCAGCCCTGACTCAGGCAGACGAGTGCGCTTTGGCGGAGCGGCGGTCGCGGTTCAGTGGTCGCCGGACGGAATTTCGTTCAGGCAATCGGTCAACGGCCAGCTAATGCGCGTGAACGCGATCAGCGGACAGGCCGTGCCATACTTTGAGAGTACGGCACTTTCTACCGCGCTGCAGCGTGCGGGCGTGAAGGCCGACCAGGCCGCGGCGATCGCTAATTCGCCATTCGTCCAGTTCAACGATCTTGAGAACGGGATACTTATCGATCACGACAGCGACCTGTGGTACTACGAGCTTGCGACCCGCACCTTGAAACGCCTGACAAATAATCGCGAAAAGGAGCTCGAGCCCGACTTCAGCCCGGACGGCAAGCTGGTCAGCTTTGTCCGCGGCAACAACATATTTGTTGTCGAGGTCGCGAATGGACGTGAAAAACAGCTAACACGCGACGGCCGCGAGGGCGACAAGCCGATCTATAACGGCTATCTCGACTGGGTCTATGAAGAGGAACTTTACGGCCGCGGCAACAAGCGCGGGTATTGGTGGTCGCCCGATTCTAAGTACATCGCATTTCTGAGGCTCGACGACTCGAACGTGCCAAAGTTCGTTCTCGTGAACGACATCCCAAATGACCAGGTCATCGAGACAACCAATTATCCGCAGGCCGGCGACCCTAATCCGGTGGTTAAGCTCGGCATTGCCGATGTTAATCAGACCCAACTGCTGCCGAATGTGAGCCGCATCCCAAAGGTCGGCGAACGCCTGCCGCCCGTTCTGCAGCGTGCGGGCGATGCGGCGAGGTTTGTTGATGTCTCCAAATACAAGCCCGAGGATCTGCTGATCGCTCGCGTGGCGTGGGCACCGGACAGCCGGAATGTTCTTTTTCAGGCACTTAACCGAGAACAGACATTCCTCGATCTGAACGCGGCGGCGCTCGACGGCAAGGTACGAAAGGTACTGACCGAGGAAACGCCAGCTTGGGTCGAGGTTTACGACAACCCGGCCTTTTTCCAGCATTCGGCGACCGGAGCGGCATTCGTTTGGCAGTCGGCACGCAACGGCTGGCGTCACCTTTATTTATATGACAACGACGGCAGGCAGATCGCCCAATTGACGAACGGCAAGTGGGAAGTCCGTAGTCTCTACGGCGTCGATGCACGAAATGGCTGGGTCTATTTTTCGGCGACGAAGGACAGCCACATTGCCGAGAATGTTTACCGCGTACGTTTGACCGGCGGCGAACCGGAACGCCTGACGCGCGGCGACGGCACGCACTCGGCCGCCTTTAACCGCGATTTCTCACACTTTGTCGAGAATTACAGCGAGGTGATGCTTCCGGTTCAAACGCGAATGTATCGCGCCGACGGCACGCTCGAGCGAACGATCAATGAGAATAGGTTCGACGTGCTGGGCCAATACAAGCTCAGCCGGCCCGAGTTTATGAAGGTAAAGACGCGCGACGGTTTTGAGATGGAGGCGATGATGATCAAGCCGCCCGATTTTGATCCGTCGATGAAGTATCCGGTATTCCAGTTCACTTACGCCGGTCCGCACGCTCCCTCGGTCGCAAATCGCTGGGGCGGCAATCGCGGTATGTGGTTTCAGATGCTCGCCCAAAAGGGTTACATCGTCTGGGTGTGCGACAACCGTACGGCGAGCGGCAAGGGCGAGGAATCTGTCTGGCCGATGTACAAACGAATGTACGAGCTCGAGCTGCGAGACATCGAGGACGGCCTCAACTACCTCAAGTCGCTGCCTTACATAGACGGTTCGCGCATCGGGCTTCACGGCTGGAGCTACGGCGGCTCGATGACGTCTTACGCATTAACGCACAGCAAGTCGTTCAAGATCGGCATCGCCGGCGGCACGGTCTCGGACGAGCATCTTTACGACTCGATCTATACCGAGCGCTATATGCTGACGCCGCAGAACAATCCGGCGGGCTACGAAAGCTCTTCGGTCGTAAAAGCCGCCAAAAACCTCTCGGGCAAGCTCCTGCTCATCCACGGTATGATGGACGACAACGTCCATATGCAAAACACGACCCAGCTCGTCTTTGAACTGCAAAAGGCCGGCAAACAGTTTGACCTGATGCTCTACCCGACCCAACGCCACGGCATCACTAACCCCCAACTCGTCCACCATTGGTACACGATGATGACGGAGTATATTTTGAGGAATCTTTAGCAGAAACGTTATTCGCTCGCGTAAATGCAACCAATCGTAAAATGAGTCGCATCTCAGGAATAGGTTTGGCAAGAACAAATTAAATACTGCAACAATTGAGGTTAGGTTGTTATGCGGAACGTTCTCACTTCGTCCGTGATAGGGCTATTGTGTCTGATCTCGGCGACCGCTCAGTCGGTAGCCGAGTCAGAGTCGAGAATCATCTTTGCTGAAAAGACTGCGGAATTGTCGCTGGTGATCGAAAAGAAGGACAAGCGGAGCGAACATAGGCTTCAGACTGAGTTTCTCGCACCGGACGGCACGATCATTGCTCCCTACACTCAGATCGTTCGCCTCGATCCGGGCAAGAGAAATTACATTATCAAGATACCGATCGGATCATTGTTGGAGGTCGCGGGGGATGCGATCTCCTGGTACCGGCTCCGTTATCGACTCGGAAACACCGAGGGGATCATATCGGTCTCTGAGCTGTTGAGCGATGATTTCGAGCTTCGCGCATCGGCTTTTTCCCGCGTCGTCCCCGGCGAGAGCATGATGGTCCGCGTGAGGGCTCTTAATCCGTTCACTGAAAAGGCGGTTAAGGACGTATTGGTCAACGTGGCCCTAGAGATCGACCTGAGGGCCGATCCCGGCGACAAAAAACTCAAGCTGAAAGCGGCCTCGCGAACAAACGGAAGTGGTATTGCCACTTTGGAATTCAAGATCCCTGAGGACGCCAGGCCCGATGGTGAAGGTGAGATCAAGATCATCGGCCAAAAGAATGGTGTTGTACGGAAGATCGAAGAAGACCTCGAGGATCAAACACCACGGGGTTTGGTTTATTTGACCACCGACAAGCCACTCTATCAGCCGGGACAAATCTTCAATGTACGAGCTCTTTACTTTGATGCGAATAACACCGTGGTAACTGACCGTGAGCTAGAGTTTTCGATCGAGGACGCCGAAGATACGGTCGTTTTTAGACAAAAGATAGAAACCTCTGATTTCGGTATCGCCGCTATCTCATGGCCGATTCCCGACAACGCAAAGCTGGGCGCGTATCGGGTTCGGGTCGAGGCAGACGAGGAACTCAGCGAGACCCAACTCGATTTCACGGTGTCGCGATATGATCTGCCCAATTTTGCGGTGGCTGCAAAGCCGGACAAGACCTTCTATTTGCCTGCCGAAACTACGGCGCATGTTACCGTGAACGCAGATTATCTATTCGGAAAACCAGTAACAAACGGCAAAGTTCGGGTGGTTTCGAGAGGCGAGAGGACTTGGAACGGCAGCAAAGGAGAATATGAGTATGAAGAGGGCGAGGCGATCGAGGGGGCAACGGACAGCAATGGAAAATATGTCGCGGACATTGATATTAGAGACGAACTTCGAGACCTTCTTGCCAGCGAATGGCGGCGGTTTGAAGACCTATCTTTCACCGCCTACTTCACCGATCTGTCGACTAACAGAACCGAGCAGCGTAGATTCGATATTCGTTTGTCAAAGGAACCTGTCCACATTTACCTGATTCGTTATCCCTACGCACATCCTGATATGCCGATCACGGCATACGTATCAACATTCTATGCAGACGGCACACCCGCGATCTGCAATATAGATATTACGGACCGCGAACGCGTGGCCGCAAAGCTGAAGACAAACTCATTGGGGGCCGGGAAGTTCGAGATTTCGTTTCCGAAACGGGAGATTCGAAACGATGAATATGAGATATCAATAACGGCTCGAGACAAAAAGGGACAGATCGGCACGTTCGAAGAAACTTATGATTTTGGCGACGGCGACGCGATGCAGATCAGGACCGACCGCACAATTTACAGTCGCGGCGACATGATCGAGGTCGAGCTTCTATCGACCCGGAAGAACGGCTATGTCTTCGTGGACATAACAAAGGATTGGGTCCCGCTCGAATCACGTCTTGTGAAGCTGAGCAACGGACGGGCCAGCGTAACGATCCCGTACAAACCTTCGTTCAAAGGCGATCTGACGATAACAGCATACGGTGACCGTGAATCGGAGCGATATTCTGGCGCTATGATCGCCGGACGCGGTGTGATCTTTCCAGAGCAGCAAAATCTGATCCTCAATGCGGCGTTCTCTAAGAGAGAATATCGTCCGGGCGAGGACGCAAGTGTAAAGTTCTCGGTAACTGATGGCTCTCGAAAGCCGGTTGCGAGCGCCATTGGCCTCAGTATCTTTGATAAGGCGATCGAAGGGCGGGCTCGCACCGATGCCGAGTTTGGCGGTTACTTCAGCCCATTTTCACGGCTCTTGGGATACGAAAAGTCATTCGGCAATCTGACGATGAAAGACTTGAATGAGCTCGATCCGTCGCGGCCCGTGAAGCCGGAGATCGAACTTGCTGCTGAGATAATGCTCGCCGGCAACTGGTACTGGCCCTCCATATATCGCAGCGGCGATCTCCGCGGCGAGGCAAAAACACTCTACTCCGAATCAGTGACCAAGCAACTCGAGGTACTTAAAACATCCCTGAACGAGCGGTACGCAAAAGACGGAGACCATCCGACCGATATCACTTCGCTCAACCGAATTCTTGGCGATGTCGGCATTGGTTTCGACAAAATTCGCGACCCGTGGGGAGAGCCTTACTCGGCCGAATTTTCTGTTGAGAAAACGCAGGACATCACCACTCTCAGAACCTTTGGCCCAGATAAGACGAGCGGAACGCCGGATGATTTTGTCGCGATGACCGCCGGCTTCAACTACTTTTCGCGTATTGGCGAGAAGATAGACAATGCACATTTGCGCTATAGAAGCACTACAAGCCGATACATTAGAGATAGAGACACCCTCTCCACGGAACTCGGTCGTGACGGCATCGATCTTACCTCTATCAGGGATCGTTGGGGCCGCGACTACATTTTCAATTTCGAGGTCTCAGGTCGAAGTTACGTAACAAGGATCACCTCGGCTGGCCCAAATGGAATATACGAGCCACAAACATGGCGAACCGACGATTTCGACGTTTGGAGAACCAGTACAGACTATTTTGCGGACACTGAGAAGGACATAAATCGAATATTGGATGACGAGGTCAACCAGAAGAAGAAGAGCTTCCCTCGCGGCGAGAAAGAGTTTATCGAGATGCTTGATAAGAACGGTCTGCAAGTTGCGTCGATCCGGGATGGCTACGGCCAACCGGTTTACCTCGCGGCGTACATTCAACCGCGGTACGGAGATAAAACGAAGGTCTTCAACGGTAAGACGGAGATCACCCCCGTTTCCGAGGAGCTAATGGTTATCAAGGTCCGCAGTCGTGGCGGCGATGGCATAGACAACTCAAACGACTTTGACCTTGCAACCTTTTCCAGTGTTATTACTGAGAGTTCAAAAGGCCTTGGGTTCTCCAGGACGGATGTCCATACAACCAGCTTCTCCGGGGCGAAAGGAGCGATCAAGGGTACGATCGTTGACCCAAATGGGGCCGTTATTACGGGCATCAAAGTTTCCGCGATCGACGAGGATGACAGTTCGAAAGAATATTCGGCAGAAACCGATCAGCAAGGGAGTTTTCTTATCGGAAATCTTCCGTCGGGACTTTATCGGGTCGTTGTTTCGGGTGGTGGAACCGGGTTTAAGTCAGCAACGATAGCTGGGATCCAGGTTCGTTCGCAAACCTTGGTTGAGGTGAACGTGACCCTTTCAATAGGAAGCGCGGCCGAAACGGTAGATGTATCGTCAGGAACCGAGGCGCGAGTGGATTCTGCGAACAGCTCTGTACGAACGACCGTGAAAGCGACAAACACACGGATCCAGTTTCCCTATCACGAACACATCTCGACACCGCGACTGCGTGAGTATTTTCCGGAGACGCTGGTGTGGAGGCCAGAGGTCGTGACCGACAGCAAGGGCAGGGCAAACGTTGATTTTAAGATGGCCGACAACATCACCACCTGGAAGATGTTTGCCGTCGCCTCGACAAAGAAAGGTAAGATCGGCGTCACAGAAAAGGAGATAACTGCGTTTCAGCCGTTCTTCGTCGATCTCGACCCACCTAAATTTCTGACCGAGGGTGATGAGATATCTTTGCCGACGCAGGTGCGAAATTATACCGACAAGAAACAGCGTGTCGACGTGATGATGACCAAAAGCGATTGGTTTTCATTTATCGGATCCGATAGACAGAGAGTCGAGGTCGAGGTCGGAGCTTCGACTGACTCGGTTTTCGGTTTTAAGGCCACTATGCCTGTAAAGGATGGGAAACAACGTGTCACCGCGATCTCGCAGAGCGATTCAGATGCGATCGAAAAGGCAGTGTCGGTTAGGCCTAACGGGCAGGAGATAGTGCGGACGGATTCCCGGGTGTTTAATGGCGACACTGTTTTCGATGTCAATTTCCCCGCAAACGCTTTGCCAAAGACACAAAAGTCCGAGCTAAAGATCTATCCAAACCTTTTTGCCCACGTTTCAGATTCCGTCGAAGGATTGCTCCAACGGCCTTACGGCTGCGGCGAGCAAACGATCTCATCGACCTATCCCAATTTGATGATCCTCAAGTTTGTAAAAGCTGATTCCCCGTTACGGAAGAAGGCACAGAAGTATTTGCAAAAAGGATACGAGCGGTTGCTGGGCTATCAGATCGCGGACGGCGGATTTACCTACTGGGGCGGTAAAGACACCTCCGACGTAGCACTGACGGCTTATGCGCTGCGATTCCTAAACGATGCGATGTCGCAGATCTCGGTTGACGAGGAAGTGGTCAAAAAGGCCGAAGACTGGCTGATCAAACAGCAGCGGTCGGACGGCAGTTGGACGAAGAAATATTATTACGAACGAAACGAGGATCCGACACGTACTGATCTGACAACGACTTACGTCGCCCGGTCGCTGGCGATGCGAAAAGGTTCGAAGAAAGATGCACTGGGCAAGGCTCTTCAATACCTCAAAACCCGAAATACAAAGATCGACGAGCCTTACGCTCTGGCACTCTTTGGCCTTGCTTCTCTTGACGCCGGCGATGTCGAAACTGCCTGGGCGACGGCTAAACAGCTTGAGCAAATGGCGATTCCCGAGGGCGCCGCCGTTTTCTGGAATCTTGAGACAAACACGCCATTTTACGGGTGGGGCACGGCGGGCCGCATTGAGACGACAGCATTGGTGCTCCAACTACTCATTCGAGACTCCGCGGCGCCGAAAAATGTCACAAGAAAGGAATTGATCTCGAAAGCTACTACATTCTTACTAAAGAACAAGGATCGTTACGGGGTGTGGTATTCAACACAGACTACAATAAATGTCCTCGATGGATTACTCGCGGCACTTGCCACAAAGAGCAATACCGCAGAACAGACGATAGAGGTTGTTGTGGGTGGTGATGTTTATCGCAAGTTGGCTGCGCCACCCGACCAGATCGAACCGTTGATCGTCGATCTAACCTCTAAGCTAAACGCGAACGTAAACCGCGTTGAGGTTCGAGGCTCCGATGCTGCGCCTGTCATGGCGCAGATCGTCTCGACGCATTACATCGATTGGCGCGACTCAGATCCATCCGGCAAAAATGCCAACAGTTCGCGGGCATTGCGTCTCGATTACAGATGTAACAAGTTGGCACCTGCGATAATGGAAGAAGTCACGTGCTCGGTTGAGGCAGAGAGGATCGCATTTCGCGGCTACGGGATGCTTCTCGCTGAGATCGGCACGCCGCCCGGCGCTGACATAGACCGCGAATCGTTGGAAAATGCAATTGAAGCTGACTGGAACATTGGCCGGTATGAGATCTTGCCGGACAGGATAGTCATTTATCTGTGGGCGAAACCAGGCGGCACGAAGTTCCAGTTCAAATTCAGGCCGAGATATGGAATAAATGCCCAAACCCCGCCATCTGTTGTTTATGATTATTACAATCCGGACGCAAAGGCAACCGTACCCCCAATAAGATTTCTGGTTAAAAAGGAAGTGAACTGACCAGCACCGCCATGGTGGTCAAACTCCGTTCGGCGATGATGACGGAGTATATTTGGGGGATTTGTGGGATCTGTTCTAAGAGTTTGCGTTTTTGGTTCAGGCGCCCAATTTATGGTGTATTCAGCGATCCGATAATTTCCAGTGACGCGCAACGCGACCGTAAAAATCACTTGACTCATAACTTGACTTACACTTGACCAAACCCCGACGTCACGCCCGCGAATGAAAGACGCCGACACAAGAGCATAACTGATAGAACCCCAGCTGACGGCAAGAGGCTGGGGCGGCTTCTATTACTATGAGGTACGGCGAGATCTGTAGTGCTTAGCCAGACCCTGCACGATGGGCGGGACGCGGGCGGAGCGAAGGTCGAGGACCAGAACGCCGTCCTGATCGATCTCGACGTCGAAAAACCGGACGGTCGCGGGCAGGTCGATCGCGAATTCATTCAGCAGCCGCAGGGCGTAAACGCATCGCCCACCCTTTCGTCCGGACTTGCCGACGGGATATGCGTCTCGGTCCTTTCGGTATGCCGTCTTCAGGCCGATGCGATTGTTTGCCGGGTCAAAGAGCAATTGGAACGCCTCAGGTTCGCCGAGCCGCTCAAAACAGGTCCGGTTCATATGAATCAGCCCCTTTGGATTGAGCGAGACATAGAGCCCCGCATATCCCGAGTGGACCTCGCCACGCCGCACTTGCTGCCAATTCGTTCTCATAATTTCAAGCTTTTCTCCATCCACAAAGACTGTAGCACAGAAACAAACATGTGTCAAGTATGAAACACACAAAAGTGAAAATGTTGGAAAGTGAAAGAGTGAAAAAGTGGAAGAGTGAAAATGTGAAAATGTGAAAGAGTGATCAATTCTCACGTCCACATATCTCAAAATTCGCGTTTTCAGTAATCAACCTTTCACTATCCCCTATCAATTATCACCTACGAACGGTTTTCGCCATATCGTATGTCCGGCCCTTCGGCCCATCCTTTGGCCGGTCGTTTGACGTGTAATCGGAAAATGTCGTTCGGGTTGTCGGGTTCAGGTGCTTCTGCCGGTCGGAAATGCGGAACGGGAGTGCAAAAGCAGTGACCCAACTGGGTGTTTCAGGTGACCCAATGGCCAAAAACGGTGACCCAATCGGGTGTTTCAGGGGCTGTTCCGAGTCAGATCCGCCGGAGTGTCGATATCAAATTTGGCCCTTCCGATCTCGACGGTTGATGTTGTGTCAACGTAGCGGCGGATGAGCTTGCGGGCGCCTTCATCGCCTTCGAGAGAAAACAGCTCATCAAACATCTCGCTTGCAAAAAGTGCGGGAACGCCGATAGTTTCGCCATAGCGTGCAGCGACAATAGGCAAACCGGCCGTGAAAAAAGTCTCGCATAGAAGGTTAAAATCCTTGTCGATGACGAATGGTTGGTCGCACAACGCGATCACGGCGGCGTCGACATCCGGCTGAAGTTCAAGAAGGTCTCTCAGGCCGGTTTTGATCGACGAACTTATCCCGTCGCTCCAATTTTCATTTATGCAGATCGATATATCTAGGCCGGCAAGTTCGTCTGAGCATCGAGCGATCTCCGCACCGAGGACCACGACCACGGGCGAGCAGACTGACGCGACAAGCATTTCCGCTGCGCGGCGGATCAGGGTCTTTCCCTGAAATTCGACAAGCTGTTTCGGGCGTCCGAGGCGGCTCGAACCGCCTGCGGCGAGCAGGATCGCGCCGATCTTTGGCGAGTCATCGGCGGTCATATATCGGGGCCTCGCGGTCGCGGAGCGGCATACCGCCGCGGTGCCTGAGTACGCTTTGGATCTCGGCAATTATCGACACAGCGATCGATTCGGGCGAGTCCCCGCCGATGTCGAGCCCGGCCGGAGCACGCAGGCGAGAAAGCTGTTCGTCCGAGAATGTTTCGCCACTGGCGTCGAGTTCGTCGAGTATCTGAGCGGTGCGCTTCTTTGGACCGAGAGCGCCGACGTAGAAAGCGTTGCTTCGCAGGGCCGGAACCATTACATGTTTATCGCGGTCATAGTTATGGTTCATCGAGACGATCGCAGTGCGGGCGTCAGCGTGGATCTCCGGGGCCGCATCTCGGTCGACGGCGACGAGTTCGGTGGCTTCACCAAATCGCTCAGCGCTCAAGAATGCCGGGCGATGATCGTGGACCTTCGCCTGCCAGCCGAGAGCGTGTGCGGCGGCCGCGAGCGGCACCGCGTCGGCCCCGGCCCCGAAAATATAGAGCATTACCGGCGGCATAAGATTCTCAAAGGCGAATTCGATCATCTCGCCTGAAATGCTATAGGTGATCGTCGCCATGGGCACGGAGGAACCGGCCAAGGTACGCATGTCATAGGCGAGTTCGGGGATCGAGATGTGCAGGCCGGATGACGTGACCGAGTCTCCGCTGCCCTCGTGCCTCGCAAAGACGCGTGTGCCGACGGGCACTTCTCTGAGGGGTGAATCGATCACGGTCGCAGCGATCATCGGCCTACGCGTGTCAAATACCTCGCGGATACGGGTAATGAATTCGGAATTCGCACCGACAGGCTCAATCAGGATCCTCAAGATGCCGCGGCAGCCCATATTCAGCGAGAATACGGAATTCTCGTCTGCCGTCGTATCGTATGTGAAGATCTCGGCCCTACCGGTCTCAATGACACGGCGGGCTCGTTCGAGCACGTCAGCTTCGAGACAGCCGCCCGAGACGGTGCCGACCGTAAGGCCATCACCGGTGATCAGCATTCTCGCACCGGGCAGTCGGTAGCCCGAGCCCTTGAGGTCCACGACGGTCGCGATCACCGCTTTTTCGTCCGGGCCGAAGGCCGAGACACGATCTATGATCTCTGAGAGCTCTTTCATCTATACAAAAATCGCGGCTCCGCCCGAAGGGACAAAGCCGCGGACGTACTATCAAAATCGGCCGCTATTCAGGGCATGCGGCACCGTTATCGGCCCACTCGTTCAGCTTCTTAACGAAATCAGCGTGGCCCAACGGCGGCGTGGTTCGGCCATTTCCCGGCGACCATGCCCACATGACCAGAGGGTCGGTGGAAACGTGATGAACCGCATCTTTGGCGGTCTTTCGCCCGCCATTTTTGAGCGGATCTTTCAAATTACGGCACAACTGGCCCGCGGTCAGGCCGGCAAAGACCATCTTGTTATTCGCCGGCGGCATGTGCCAGTTCGGGGCACCGGGCGGCAGGTTATCACCGTCAAGATTGATGTCCTGATGACACGTCGTACACTTTAGTTCGTCGACGCCGCGGCCGTCGGGGCCGCGCTTGACCTCCATAGTATGAGGCAGCATCTGATCGCCCTGTGTCGGGCCGTCTCCCGCTGGATGGCAGTTTAGACAGCGAGCAGAAAAGAACACTTTCGACGCGTCGGTGAAGGCGGCCTTTGCTTTCGCAGCATCGGGAGCCGAACCGGCAGAGGCCTCAACTCGTTCATAGACACCTGCCATTTCGGAAAACCCGATCATGGCTGCGGCTGCTAAAACACCCGCGACGAGAACCATTTTAAGGATAGTCTCTCTATTTCTCATCATGCTTTTGCTGCAAGTTCGGACGCCTTGATCGGCAGACTCCTGATACGTTTGCCGGTAGCCGCAAAGATCGCATTGCAAACGGCCGGGGCGATCGGAGGCGTGCCGGGTTCGCCGACACCGCCATGTTTTTCCGTACTCGGGACAATGTAGGTTTCGACCTTTGGCATTTCATTCATGCGAAGGACCTTATGGTCGGTGAAATTCCTCTGCTGCACCTTGCCGTCCTTTACGGTGATCTCACCATAAAGTGCGGCACTGAGGCCATAGGCGATCGCGCTCTCGACCTGGGCCGCAACGGTGTCGGGATTGACCACCTGGCCGCAGTCGATAGCGCAGACGACGCGGTGAACTTTTACCTGGCCCTCTTTGCTGACTGATACTTCGGCGACCTGAGCGACATAGCTCCCGAAGCTTTCATGGACAGCGATTCCCTGAAAGACGCCGGCGGCAGGTTTGCCCCAGCCTGCCTTTTCGGCCGCCAGCTTAACTACGGCGGCGTGACGCGGATGTTTCGCTAGCATCGAGAGCCGCAAGGCAACAGGATCTTTGCCGGCGGCCTGTGCCACCTCATCAAAAAAGCACTCGGTCGAAAACGCCGTATGCGAACTGCCTACCGATCGCCAGAAACCGACCGGCACGCCTGTGTCCTTGCGGATCCAGTCGCATTGAAAATCGGGGAAGTCGTACGGCAGCTCGCTAGCTCCCTCGACTGACGAACTGTCCATCTGATCTTCTTTAAGCACGAAGCCGAAGGCAAGTCCTGCACGGGCCATGATCGCGTCGGTCGCGATTCGGTGATGCCAGAAAACCGGATTACCGCTCGAATCGATACCGGCGGACATCTTGTTGTATGCGGCAGGCCGATAGAAATCGTTCTGCATATCGTCCTCGCGCGTCCAGACGACCTTGACCGGTTTGCCGGCGGCCTTTGAGAGCAGCGTGGCATCGACGACATAGTCCATCTCGAAGCGGCGGCCAAATCCGCCCCCAAGCAGCGTAGTATTGACTTTGACCTTGTCGACGGGCACCTCGGCCGTCTTGGCGACTAGGCCCTGGACGAGGCCCTGTGCCTGAATGCCGCCCCACACTTCGACGCCGTCTTTGCGAACATCAGCCGTAAAGTTCATCGGTTCCATCGTCGCGTGTGCGAGGAACGGTGCCCAGTAAACCGCTTCGATGGTCTTCGCGGCTTTTGCTCGTCCAGCGGCGACATCGCCCGTTTTCTTGGCTACGATGCCCTTGTCCTTATCGGCTCCGGCGGCTAGCGTACTGTAGATGCTCTCGCTCGAGACCGTCGCCATCCTGCCGTCATCCCAAACGACCTTGAGAGCGGACCTGCCCTTGCGGGCCGCGGTATAATTCTCGGCGATCACACCGACGCCATATCCGAGCGGCACGATGTTGGTAACACCTTTGACGGCTTTGGCGGCAGCGTCGTCAACACTCTTGACCTTGCCGCCGATCACGGGCGAACGCAAGATCGTGGCGTAGAGCATTCCGGGAACGCGAACGTCCATACCGAAAATGGCTTTGCCGTTGACCTTCGCGGGTGAATCGAGGCGTTTAGCCCCTTTGCCGATGTACTTAAAGTCTTTCGGATCTTTGAGTTTCGGGTCTGCGGGCGGCGTTATCTTCGCCGCCGCGTCGAGCAACTCTCCGTAAGCAATGGACCGGTTCGACGCGGAGTGGACGACCTTGCCGGATTCAGCTTTACAGGTTTCAGCTGGCACATTCCAGCTCTGAGCGGCGGCGGCTACCAACATCTCGCGTACCGTTGCGGCCGATTTTCTGAGCGGGGCAAAGAGTCCCTTCACGCTTGAGCTGCCGCCGGTGCCCTGCATTCCCATTGCGGGATTGATAAAGGCCGGGCTTGCCGGTGCGGCTTCGTATGACACGTTCGCCCATTCGACCTCTAATTCGTCGGCGACGATCATGGGAAGCGAGGTATAAACGCCCTGGCCCATCTCGACCTGGCCGACAACAACGGTCACCTTACCGCTCTTTGCGATCTTAATGAATGCGTTGGGCTGGAAGTCAGCAACAGGTGCGGCCTCCAATCCCAGCCTTTCCGCTGCCCGAGTGCCGAGCGGTAAACTAAATCCGAAGACGGCCGCGCCGCCTGCGACTATGCTTGCTTTGAGGAATGAGCGTCTATCGATATCTGTCTTGGTTGTCATCTCATTTACCTCCGTTGATCGCGGCCTGCTTAATGGCCTCTTTGATCCGATTGTAGGTCCCGCATCGGCAGATGATACCGGCCATCGCCCGGTCGATATCGGCGTCGGTCGGTTTCTTGTTCTGCTTCAACAGTACAGCCGCCGTCATTATCTGACCCGACTGGCAATAGCCGCACTGGGGAGCGTCAACTTCGATCCATGCCTTCTGCAGAGGATGCGAGTTATCGTCCGACAGGCCCTCGATCGTGGTTATCTCTTTTCCGATAACGGAACTGATCGGAGTGACGCATGCACGCCTTGCCTCGCCATCGACGTGGACTGTGCACGAACCGCACTGGGCGACACCGCAGCCGAACTTGGTTCCGGTCAATCCCAGGTCGTCACGCAAGACCCACAGGAGCAATGCTCCCGAGTCCGCGTCGACCTCATACTGTTTCTTGTTTACGCTGAGCTTTGCCATAAGCGAATTACCTCACACTTTAACCGGGTCGAATGAACAAAAATATACTAAAAATGTACTGCTATGATAACACTTTCCCGTTGCCGAAAGAACAATCCCGCTGACAAGAAAACGGGCCAGACAGCCCGTTTCCTACAAATAAGGAATTGAAGGTCGATCAACTCCCGCTCGAATCCTCAACCGAGATCTCGGGGAATTCGGCGGTGAACTGATCGCGCGGCTTCCCGTCGATCTCGCCCCTCAGCGGCCGGGTACCCACATTAGACTTGAAGTTGCCCGTTTCATCATAGAGCCGGCGGTATTGGGCGGTATTTCTTATTACGCCCTGAACGTAACCCTTGGTTTCCTTGAAGGGTATCGCCTCAACGAATTCATCGATCTCGGCCGGCAGCGTAGCCCGCCATTGAGGCACGCGTCCCGGCCCGGCATTGTACGCAACGGCGACATACTCGATACGGCCGAACTTATCCATCTGGTCGCGCATGTACGCGGTCCCAAGCTCTATATTCAACTGGGGCTGATACAGTGCCGACGCGGTCACCATCGAGGTCTTTGAGACGTACTTTCGGGCCATCGACTGAGCTGTCGGAACGAGCAACTGCATAAGTCCGTGAGCGTTAGCCGGAGACTTTGCCGAGGGCACGAACACGGATTCCTGCCTAATTAGTCCGGCGACCTGATATGGGTCGAGCCGGCGTTCGCCCGCCCAATATTTTATTTCGGTCCAGTTGATGAGTGGGTAAAAGATCGCCCATTCCTCGCGGCCCATTTCCTCCGGGAACATCTGCGCGTAGTCAGGATAACTGGCTCGCAGTGCGAGGAACGCATTCGTGTTGTCGCCCTTCCACCGGTAATGACGCGCAAGTGCCATATTTATCGAGGGGCTGTTATTTGCCGATCTCTTGGCTTCGTTAAGCTCGTCGATCGCCCAGTCAAACAGGCCGATGATCGACAGATCTTCACCCTTAGCGGCCCGGGCAAGTTCTCGTTCCCCTGCTGTTTCAGCCGCGACGGTGACAGTCTTCAAGTTCGCGGCGGCTTTGGAAACGGCTGGGTTGGGCGGTGTGACAGATGAGCAGTTTCCTTGCGATCTTAGGTTCGCGATCCTCCCGGCGGCTAGATAGCCGTACCAGTTGGCCGAGTATCGATAAACAGTCGCATCGTAAAGGCTGCAGGCGTCGGCCAACTTACCGGCCCGCTCGCTGTCGCGGGCGGCCCAATAGCCTGCCTTTCCGCGGTTGCTCGTATCTTTGTCTGCATATCGGGTCAAATGATCAATGAACATCTGCGACGACAGGGCGAAGTTTCCTTGCTCATGCTGGAACCATGCCGCTTCGAATTGGGCCTGGGCGACCTCGATAGCGTTTGGAAACGCTGCAACGGCAGTATTCAGCAAGTAGCCTTCGTCCGTGCGATTCTTAGCGTCGCGTGCGGCGAGTCCGGCGTCGATCAGTGTCTTTGCCACGAGAGCGCCGTTTGGAAACGCGGCCCGCATCGCGTCGGCTGTCGACCGGACCATCGGCCATTGCTTTGATCTCGCAAAGCCGAGGACGAGTTCCCGATATGCTTGTTCCCGTTCCTTTACAGCCGTTGAGGGCATTGAAGCGAGAATCGCCTGGCCCTCCGAACTCCTGCCGGAATTAGCGAGTGCCGTGATCCGCCGCACCTGGATCGCAGGCGTCAATACTGTCGGAAAGGCCGATGCCAGGGTCGTATACGCGGCGGCAGCCTCGGCGAACGATTTCGATGAGCTGAGCTTGTCGGCCCTGGCGATCTGCTCGTCAGCGTTTAGAGGCTGCAGCGACTGACCCAATGTTGTCAGCTTGGCCTCGGCTTCTTTGGCGGCTGCAGAGCCCGCTCCATAGAAATATGTTCGGCGAAAATAGCTTATGGCCTCGGGCTGCGAGCCTTGAGTCTCATAAGCCTTTGCGGTTAGCAACAAAGCGTCGCCGTCGCCCCTTTCGCTCATCTCGATCAGGAAAGGCGGTACTTCCACCGCACGGCCAGCAGCGATCGCCGAGGCTGCCCAAAGCAACTTCGCGTCGCGCACACGGATCGAGTCGGGATATTCTCGAAGCAGCTTATCCAGCACCTTTAATGCCTCACCGTGATCGCCCGCCGATTGCAGTGCCTTGCCACGAAGCCATAGAGCATAGTCCGCAACGGTTGTCTTTTGCTTAAAAACGTCCGAGTTCAAAATGGACGCCGCACCTGCAAAATCGCTTTGTTCCATCCTGATACGGGCTCGCAGCAGCTTGGCCAGAGCACCAGTCTTCCTGTTCGCAAAGCGAGATTCCAGATCGGCCACTACACTCTCCGCGGGAAGCTTGCCGTTGGAGGTCAGCGAACGGAGATTTGCCAGCGCCTGCTCTTCGGTCTGCTGTGCCGAGCAGCCGACGATCAGCAGGATCGAAAATGCCAGGGTCGAAATGCTGAGTTTCATGGTACGGATCATCATCGGGTACATCTGTTTACGAATCGAGGCGAAAGGCCGGAGACCGGAGCAGACCAAAATGCTTTTCATTACATCTAAACCGTAATATCATAGCAAACTAACTCGCAGGTCATTGGAGTATTTAGAATGAAGAAGTGTTTGCCGTTATTTACACTGGTCTTGATCGCGTTTGTTCCCGCGTTATCTCAGGAGAGAAAGGCGATCACACGAGCGACCCCGCCGCCCGAGGACCGGGATGTTGTTCGCATCTCGACCAATCTAATTCAGGTCGACGTTACTGTCACCAATAAGAAGGGCGAGGTCGTCCGCGATCTTAGGCCGGACGAGATCGAGATCTTTGAGAACGGCAAGCCGCAAAAGGTGTCGACCTTCTCCTTTGTTCCCGGGACACGCAACCTGGAAAAGAAAGATCAAACAACAGTCGCCGAAAAAAGGCCGTCCGGACAACAGGCCTATATCCCGTCCGGGCCTGTTCGACCTGAGCAGGTGCGGCGAACTATCGCACTTGTGGTCGATGACCTCAATCTCTCGTTCGGGAGCATGTTCTGGGTCCGCGAGGCGTTAAAGAAGTTCGTGAACGAACAAATGCAGGATGGCGATCTGGTCGCGATCATAAGGACCGGTGCAGGTGTCGGTGCCCTTCAGCAGTTTACAGCGGACAAGCGCCAACTTATGGCTGCGATCGATCGAGTGAAGTTCAACTCGGCAGGCTCCGGTAATCTCGCATATTTTAATCCACTCAACAACAGTGTTACCCAGCGGCTTAATACCGCGGATACCGAAGATCCCGGCGGAGCTCCTTCGGAATTCGACATCAATACGAATACAGAGGTTGCCGACCGAGATGCCCTCGAGAAGAACTACAACGAATTTCGCGAGAATATCTTTGCCAGCGGCACGCTCGGAGCGCTGAACTTCATCGTTCGAGGAATGAAAGACCTTCCCGGTCGCAAATCAGTCGTACTGGTTTCGGACGGACTGCCGATGCTCACCCGCGACGGCACGGGCCGGCCCGAGGTTTCTCGCATCTACACTGCTCTCAAATACTTGATCGATTTCGCAAATCGCTCTTCGGTCGTTTTTTACACGATCCATGCCCCTGGGCTTGTCGTGCCGATGTTCGGTGCCGACGACGAAGCGGGCGGCGTTGCACGTGTCAACGGGGAGTCGGTCACTGATATTCGCGATCGATTCAATAAGATCAATGACGACCAGCAGGGATTAAGGTACCTGGCCGACGAGACAGGCGGGTTAGCCTACTTTAATCAGAACGACGTTAGCGCCGGCATCCGTCGTGTTTTGGACGACCAGAGCTACTATCTTGTCGGCTATGAACCGGACGACGAGATCTTTAACGCAAAGGAGCGAAAGTTCAACAAGCTCGAGATACGGGTCAAGCGAGACGGAACAAACGTCCGTTACCGTAGCGGGTTCTTTGGGATCGCAGAGGAGCAGATCGCCAAGCCCAAACTCAGCGTAACGGACACCCTCGTCGAGGCGCTGACATCGCCATTCGCAAAGACGGAAGTTATGGTCCGGATGAATGCCATCTTTGCGGGCGACGAGAAGCAGGGCCCATTCGTTCGCTCCTTTATTAACGTAGATTCGGCAACGTTGACCTTTACTAAAGATCAGACGGGCAAGTTCTATTCGACCTCATTCGACATTGTTGCAATGACCTTTGGAGATAACGGCAAGGTCCTCGATGAGCGCTCTAAGAACTTTACCCTGACGCTCGATCAGGAGCAGTACGATCGATTTCAGGAACGCGGGTTGATCACGACGTTTTCGCTTCCGATCAAGAATCCCGGCGGATATCAGGTCCGCCTGGCGATCAGAGATGTCGCGAGCGATAAAGTGGGTTCGGCAAACCAGTACGTCGAGATACCGAACATTAAGAAGGACAAACTTGTCTTATCAGGCATGGTGCTCGAGAATGTGTCCTCCTCGATATGGAATCGCATCCGCCTGCTCCCCGCGAGCGAGTCGAGTGGTGAGGGCGATCCGCAATGGGACACGGCGGTAAGGCAATTCCGTCGCGGTTCGGTGGTGAGGTTTGCATATCAGGTTTACAATGCAAGGATCGCGAATGGGAATCGTCCCGACCTGTCGCATCGCCTCACATTGTATACAGGCGGAAAGGTAGTTTTTCAGGGAGCGGTCGTTCCGATCTCAAAGGTCAACTACGAGTCGCCACGAGTCGTGTCGGCGAATGGAGCCCTTTTCCTTGGCGACAATCTTTCGGCCGGTGATTATGTGCTTCAAGTCGATGTCATGGACCGCTCGGGCAAGCCCGGCGAACGCCCGGCGACGCAGTTCATACAATTTGAGATCGTAGATTAGTCTTTCCAACGATCCAATGAAGAAATTGCCTTTTGCATTGGCCTTTATGACGGTCTTCGTCACGATGGCCGTGTCGCAGGTGCCTGCTCCTCGTCCGACGCCGCCTGACGCAGAGGTCGTAAAGATCTCGACCAACCTCATCCAGATCGACGTGTCCGTCACCGACAAAAAAGGCAAGCCGGTTAGTGACCTTCGCACCGACGAGATCGAGATCTACGAGAATGGTGTTAAGCAGAAAATAACGAATTTCTCTTTCATTTCTTCGGTTCGGGAGGTCGCCGAGAAACCTGCTGCGATTGATAGTGGTTTGCCGACACCGCCCTCATTCCTTCGGCCGGAACAGATCAGGCGGACGATTGCATTGGTCGTGGACGATCTTTCGCTTTCATTCGAGAGCGCGTATCAGGTCAGGCGAACTCTTAAGAAATACGTCGACGAACAGATGCAGCCCGGCGATCTGGTGGCGATCATTCGCACCGGGGCCGGCATCGGAGCACTCCAGCAATTCACTTCCGACAAGCGACTGCTTTACGCCGCGATCAACAAGGTCGTGTGGAATCCAATGGGCTCAGGCGGGGTTAGCGCCTTTGCCCCGATCGAGCCGACCCCGCTCGAATCACTCTCACAGGCAGGCGACACATCGATAACGGCCGAGGATATTGAAGCGGAACGCAACGCGATCAATGCTCAGAACGATTATCGAAATAGCCTATTTTCGACCGGAACGCTTGGGGCCCTGAGTTATGTAGTCAATGGAATGAGTGTCTTGCCCGGCAGGAAATCCGTTGTCCTTTTTTCCGACGGCTTCAAATTGTATGAGACGGACCGGGACGGAATGCGTTCCTCCGGGGATGTGCTAAAGGGGCTGCAGCAGCTTATCGATACGGCAAACAGATCTTCGGTCGTCTTTTATACGATCGATCCCCGCGGCCTGCAGTACACGGGGTTCACCGCGGCCGATCAGATCACCGACACGAGCCCCGAGGCGATGAATGCCCGCATGTCGGAACGTCGTGACCAATTGCTCGATACGCAGGAAGGTTTGTCATACCTTGCTGCCGAGACCGGCGGGATCGCGATCAAGAATAACAACGACTTGAGCGGAGGCGTGCGCCGTGTCCTGGATGACCAGAGCTATTATCTCGTCGGCTACGAACCTGACTCGGCTACATTCGACCCGGCATCACGGAAGTTCAATCAGCTGACGGTAAAGGTGCTGCGCAAGGACGTGAACGTTCGCTATCGGAGCGGCTTCTTCAATGTAGCGACCGGTGAAAAGCCCGCAGTCTCGCCTGCTCTGTCACCCGGGCAGCAGCTTCAGGCAGCGCTTGTCTCGCCCTTTGCGGTCAACGAGATAAATCTCAGACTTAACGCTCTGTTCGGCAGTGATTCCAAGAACATGTCATTCGTACGATCGCTCCTGCACGTAAATGCGAGCGATCTGAAGTTCACCGATGAAAAGGACGGGACAAAAAAGGCCGTGTTCGACGTCTTGGCGATCAGCTTTGGCGACAATGGCCAGATCGTCGACCAGCTCGGCAAGTCGTACACTTTGACCCTGAAACCCGAAGCCTACAAGCGGATCATTGAGGAGGGTTTCGTCTACCATTTTGCGTTCCCGGTAAAGAAGCCCGGCGCTTATCAGTACCGCGTTGCATTGCGCGACTCGCAGGCGGGACGCGTCGGGTCGGCGAGCCAGTTCATTGAGGTCCCGGACGTTAAGAAAGGCAGGCTGATCCTTTCGAGCGTGGTTATCGAAAATGTCTCGATGGTCGATTGGCAGAAAATGGCATCGCCGGATTATTCGGGACGGGCTTCGGATTCCATGTCGGATACCGCACAGCGTCGGATCAAGTCCGGGTCGGTGCTCAGATATGGTCTTGAGATCTATAATGCCAAGCTCAATTCGCTCAAAAGACCGTCGATCAAGATAAAGGTGCGAGTGTATCGCGACGGGGCGATGATACTTGACGGCACGCCGCGCGAGCCGGATCTTGCGGGCCAGAGCGATATGCTGCACGTTAGGTATAGCGGTGCGATCGGTATCGGGGCAAAGATGGAGCCGGGCGACTACGTACTTCAGGTAATAGTCACTGATGAGCTAGCGAAGAAGAAGCAACAGATCGCCGCTCAGTTCGTACAGTTTGAGGTCGTTCCGTAGAGCACGCGGACCTGACGATACCGCAATTGCATTTCGACCAGCCAAAAACTAACCTAGTACTTTTGCCGCCATGCTTAAGATCAAGTCGATAGAACTCACCGAGATCAATCTTCCACTCGTTCATTTTTTTGAGACCAGTTTTGGACGTACCTACGAACGACGCATTATTTTGGTGCGTGTCGAGGATGCCGACGGTGCCGAGGGTTGGGGCGAGATCACCTGCGGCGAAGAACCGGGCTACTCGGATGAATGGACGGATTCGGCTTGGGTAACGGCCGAGAAGATACTTGCCCCAATGGTCGTGGGCCGTGAGGTCGAAGCGGCGGCGGACGTTTGGAACCTGATGAAATGGGTTCGTGGCCACCGCATGGCCAAGTCGGGAATTGAAACGGCGTGCTGGGACCTCGAAGCCAAAAAGCTCGGCGTTCCGCTCTGGAGGCATCTCGGCGGCGTAAATCAGACGATCGAGTGCGGCGTCTCGATCGGTATTCAGGACTCGGTAGAGCAGCTTCTGGAGAAGATTCGCGTCGAGGTCGAGGCAGGTTACAAACGCATCAAGATCAAGATCAGCCCGCGTTGGGATTACGACGTTATCAAGGCCGTCCGAGCCGAATTTGGCGATATTCTGTTGATGGGCGACGCGAACTCGGCATACACGCTCGCCGACATCGACAAGCTCAAAAGCCTGGATGAATTTAACCTGATGATGCTCGAGCAGCCGCTGCCGTACGATGACATCGTTGATCACGCAAAGCTGCAGGCCCAGATAGCAACACCGATCTGTCTCGACGAACCGATCAAATCGCCCGACGATGCGCGAAAAGCCATCGAATTAAGGTCAGGCAAAATAATTAACCTGAAGAACGGCCGCGTCGGCGGCCACACTCAGTCAAAAATGGTCGAGCAGATCTGCCGCGAAGCCGGAATGCCCGTCTGGTGCGGCGGCATGCTCGAGAGCGGTATCGGCCGTGCGCACAACATCGCGATCTCGACACTCGCCGGTTACACGATGCCCGGCGACGTTTCGGCAAGCAAAAGATATTGGCATCAGGACATCATCGAACCAGCGGTCGAGGTTTCAGCAAACGGCACGATCACCGCACCCGAAGGCCCGGGGATCGGATTCGAGGTGTTGATTGAGAGAATTAGTTCAACTCAGACAAGAGAAACTCTGATTACGTAGGACCACCATGACGCCAACTCTTACAGAGGCAGACATCAAACGAATTATTGCAAAGCGATGGCTTGTAAAGTTCAGTCGAAAACCGTTGGACAAACATCCGCTCTTTGGGTTTATCCTCGATTACAACAACACTTTCACCCTCATCCAGGAATTCGAGCAAAGCCTTTTTCAGATCGATGGCTTTAGTGTTTTCGAAAACAAGAGCGTCAAGGATTGTTGGGTCTATGAAGATCCGAAATCGTTCTTGTCTGAGGTGGTAAGATTCGAAAAACTTCGACCCTTGAAGAATCCAGGAATATCTATTCAGTCTTGGTCCGACATTATTCGAACAATGAATGACCAATTCCCGCTGATAGTAATTGAGCGCGAGTCACTGGAGCGTGAGGTATGCCACATCGGAAAGGTCTATGAAATCAAAAGGAACACGTTCTCGATGCGAGATATCGACCCTGATGCCGAATGGGAGAAGAAGCCTAGTAATTACAAGTTCAAAGACATTACGAAAGTGAAATGTGGCGGTCGTTACGAAACTGTTTTGGCGTTAGTGAACCAAAAACGACAATCCTAAAATGAGCAGTTCAGAACCAAATAAGATCATCTTTCAGAGGTCAAACGCATCCGGCTTGGCAAACTTTGCCATAAATGCTAATTTTGAGTTATGAGCACGATGAACATATCTTTGCCTGAAACGTTGAAGACATTCGTTGATACACAGGTATCCCAAGGCGATTATGTCAGCAGCAGCGAGTACGTGCGTGAGGTCTTGCGAAAGGAGCAGGATCGCGTACGACTCCGAGAACTGTTACTCGAAGGGGCCGCATCGCCCGTTAGTGAAAATGTTTGGAACGCTGAACACTTCGAGAAAATGCGCGCACGCATAAAGGCTAAGAAAAAATGACTAAGCCCGTGATCCCGCGCGTCAGAGCCGAGGACGATCTCGATAGTGCGTGCGATCACTATTTTACGACCGCCGGTGTGGATACTGCCATAGATTTCCTCCACGATTTTGATCGTGCCGTCGCTCACATATCCCGGTTTCCGGAAACTGGCTCGCTGCGTTATGGATTTGACCCAGCCTTATCCGGGATCCGTTTTTGGCCAATGAAGAAATTTCCGTACCTTATCTTCTACATTGAAACCGAGCACCAAATTGATGTTTGGCGCGTGATGCATGGCAATATGGACATCACCGTGGAACTTCACAACCCAGATTCTCTTCCGTAAGTTTTAGTATATGAGCAATCCAGAACCAAACAAGATCATCTTTTCGATGGTCAAAGTATCTAAGTTTTACGACAAAAAGGCGGTCCTGAAGGACATTTACCTCTCGTTTTTTTTCGGTGCCAAGATCGGCGTGCTCGGCCTGAACGGTGCCGGTAAGTCGAGCCTGCTTCGCATCATTTCGGGGGCCGATAAGGACTTTAACGGCGAGGTCGTCTTCTCTCAGGGTTATTCTGTCGGTTATCTCGAGCAGGAGCCGAAACTGGACGACGCCAAAACGGTCAGGCAGATCGTTGAGGAAGGTGCACAGGAAACGGTAACCCTTCTTAAAGAATACGAGGAGATAAACGCCAAGTTCGCCGAGCCGATGGACGATGATGAGATGAACGCACTCATCGAGCGTCAGGGTGCGGTCCAGGAAAAGCTCGATGCGGCCGACGCATGGGATCTCGACTCGCGTCTCGAGATGGCGATGGACGCGCTCCGCTGCCCACCGCCGGATACGCCTATCATGAATCTCAGTGGCGGAGAGAAACGCCGCGTCGCTCTCTGCCGACTTCTGCTGCAGAAGCCGGACATTCTGTTGCTCGACGAGCCGACGAATCATCTTGATGCTGAGACAGTAGGCTGGCTCGAACAGCACCTGCAAAAGTACGAGGGCACTATCATTGCCGTCACACACGACCGGTATTTTCTCGACAATGTGGCCGGCTGGATCCTCGAACTCGATCGCGGCGAGGGCATCCCTTGGAAAGGGAATTACTCGTCGTGGCTCGAGCAAAAAGAAGAACGGCTCGAACGAGAGCAGAGGGCTGACGACAAGCGTGCCAAGACCCTGCAGCGTGAGCTCGAGTGGATCCGCATGTCACCGAAGGGCCGGCACGCCAAGTCCAAGGCACGTATCAACGACTACGAGGCGATGGTCGCGACCGAAAGCGAAAAGCGCGCCGACGATCTCGAGATCTACATTCCGCCCGGCCCGCGGCTTGGTGATGTTGTTATCGAGGCACACGGCGTTTCGAAGGCGTACGGCGACACGATCCTTTTCGAGGACCTGGAGTTCTCATTGCCAAAAGGCGGCATTGTGGGCGTGATCGGTCCTAACGGAGCGGGGAAAACCACGCTGTTTCGACTTATCACCGGTCAGGAAGCTGCGGACGCAGGCACTTTCAAGGTTGGCGAGACGGTGAAACTCGGCTACGTGGATCAGTCGCGTGACTCGTTGAACCCGGATAAGACCGTCTTTGACGAGATCGCCGACGGATTGGATAACGTCACGCTCGGGACGCGAACGATGAACGCGCGCACCTACGTTTCTAAATTCAATTTCTCCGGCGCCGACCAGCAGAAATTTGTCGGACAGCTTTCGGGAGGCGAACGCAACCGCGTCCATCTGGCCAAGATGCTCAAGACGGGCGCCAACGTCATACTGCTCGACGAGCCGACGAACGACATCGACGTGAATACGATGCGTGCCCTCGAAGAGGCGCTCGAAAACTTTGCCGGCTGCGCAGTCGTAATTAGTCATGACCGCTGGTTTCTGGACCGCATCGCAACGCACATACTGGCGTTCGAGGGCGACTCGCATGTCGAGTATTTTGATGGTAATTACAGCGAGTATGAAGAAGACCGCAAGCGTCGACTCGGTCACGACGCCGACCAGCCGCATCGGATCAAGTATCGCCATCTGACGCGGGCATAGCATTATAGATGATACTTCGTGTCTTATTCATCTTCGTTTTGAGTGCGCTCGCATTGTCGGCGTGCGGGCGCCGGGTCGAAACGAACGTAAACGTCGATACGACTGCAGCCCAGCTTCCACCGCCTACCGTTCTGCCGACGCCATCGCCCACCCCGGCCGTACCAAATCTCCAGGCAGAATTGCTCGACGACCGGTTCAAAACGACAAGGTCACCTATCGGCAGTTTCGACTTTCGTAATTATACTTACGAATTGCCGCGTGGCTGGCAAAATCCCGACGGTACCGCCGAGATCACTTTGACCAATGGGCGCATTGCGCCAGTCTCCCGTGATGTCAACGAAAAAATGGACGATGCCGCCAAGGCCGAGGCAAAGCAGCAGCGGCGGATCGGGATGTCATATATCACCACGAGGTATTTCGACGCCACGGGCGACGGGGATGACGAGGCCGTTGTCGTGCTCAAGGTGGAGACGGGCGGTTCTGCGATACCGCAGCTTGTTTATGTCTTTTCGTGGAAGGACGACAAGCCCCAACTGATATGGCCATTTCGTACCGGCGACCGGGCAGACGGCGGGCTCAAGGACGTTAGGCTGGAAAACGGCCTGACGGTGATCGAGCTATATGGCCAGGACCGTTTCGTACTCGGGCAGACCGAGACCGGCAAGATCACCGGCGACGAGGAGCAGCTATGCTGTCCGCTGTATTACACCCGTACTACGTATAAATGGAATGGAAATGCTTTTTTAATGCAGGGAAAGCGGCTCACGTATTCGCTTAGTGATCCGAAATTGCCGCCGCTCGAGAACTACGGGGATCAAGTTAACGCCTCGCAGCAGAAGGGCAAAAAATAGCTATTTTCCAACGGTACGATAGCTGTTGCGTGACCTTACCACAGCATCGGGACGAGTGACCCTTACCTTGAGCTGGTGTGTCGGAGCCTCGTTGGCACTGTCGGGCGGGTAAAAGCCGAGCCGATACTGGAAACGGAGTTCGTCTACGATCGCGGCAAACATGTTCTTTAGCTTGCCGTCCTTACTCATCGCGAATCTGCCGGCGGTCGTATCCGAGAGTTCCTGTAGAAAAGCCTCAGCGTTGCTATTCATGCGTTCGAGGCGTTCGCGAAGCCAGCCGTCGCGAGCGTCGTCCCGGCGCATAGGCGGCATTCGGCCTGCAAATATTCCGACACGTCCGTTACGGTCGAACATCGGACGCTGCATCCGCTCCTGAGTCTTGAACATTATCGAATAGATCAGTGTGTCGCTTTCTTCCAGACGATAAAGCAGTTCGTGCCGGCCGATACGGCTGTCGACATCCTTACCGTCGGTCAGCAGGATTATCGCTTTTCGTCCTGCCAGGCCGCGAAATGCTCCGTTGACGGTCTTAAAGATGGCGTCGCGCATGGTCGTGCCGATCATACCGCGTTCCGGTATCTCGGCGTTCTTGATCGCCCGTTTAAGCGTTTCCTGATCCGATGTCAGTTGACAAAGGATATGCGTGTCGTAGTCGAAGCTTACGATCATCGCCCGATCCGCGGGCGAAAGCAGCTTAAGAAATGCCCTGGCAGAATCCTTGATATCGTCCAGTACATGCCGCGTACTCTGACTCGTGTCGATCAGCAGGGCGACGTTTATCGGCTCCTCGGCAGCCGCAAAAAACTCGATCTTCTGCTCGACGCCATCCTGATAAACCTTAAAGTCGCTTTGCTGCAGATGCGGAATATAACGGCCGTTGCGGTCGCTGACGATCGTTGGAACACTGACAAGCCTGGTCTCGATCTTGATCGTTTCATCCCTATCCTGTGCGCTCAAGCCGACAACACCGGCTAACAGCGTGACAAGAAAAAAGAATCCGGTCGAGAAACGGATCAAGATCATACAACCTTTGTTAAGACGCACCCAACGATCTGAAAGTCGAAGAAACTTCGGTCTCAGCGTTGCTATTGTAGGGGGCGAACACCGCGAAATCACTGAATTGAGCATGAGAATCCGCGGGAATTTTCGCGCCGCAAGTGAGCATTACTTATTAGGGTTTACAGCGAATCTAAATGTACATCTTTTAGCGTTATTAATAAAATAGGGACAAACTAGTCCTGTTTATCCGTTATCTCGCCTGTCCTGCGGTGTCGGCACGCCGTTTGCATTCTTCAGGTAGAGGAGAAAATCATGGAAGCCAACACTCTCGATAGGATCCAATTCACTTTCACGATCACTTTCCACTATCTGTTTCCAATGCTTACGATGGGACTGGCGCCGCTCATCGTGATCTTCAAGACCCTCGCGATATGGAAAAAGGACGAACGCTGGAACGAGGTCGCGCGTTTTTGGGGAAAGATCTTTGGCATCACGTTCCTTTTCGGCGTCGTTACCGGTATTCCGATGGAATTTCAGTTCGGAACGAACTGGGCCAAATTCTCGCGTTTCGCCGGCGGCGTGATAGGCCAAACACTCGCGATGGAGGGGACGTTTGCGTTCTTTCTTGAATCGGCATTCATTGGCCTCTTCTTATTTGGAGAGAACCGGCTTGGGCAGAAACTGCATTGGCTGGCGGCATTCCTGCTGTTCGTGGGCACGTGGTTGTCCGGATGGTTCATCATCGCGACGAACGCGTGGATGCAGCATCCGGTCGGTTACGAGATGGCTGCGGATGGCTCGGTTCAGCTAACCAGCTTTTGGGCACTCGTACTCAACAAATGGGCGATATTCGAGTACATGCATAACATGGGCGGGGCGGTCGTCGTCGGTTCCTTTGCGGTGTCGGCACTCGGAGCATTCTATGTTCTTTCGAAGAATAAGGAGGAATACGGCAAGCTCTTCCTGAAGGTCGGTGTTACCGCCGGCGTGATCGCAAGTATCTGGATGCTATTCCCGTCCGGGGATCTGCAGGGAAGGATGATCGCCGAGCATCAACCCGTGACACTCGCCGCGATGGAAGGCCTTTTCGACACCAAGGAAGGCGCACCGCTCGTCCTGATCGGCCAGCCCGATATGGAAAAGCAGAGGCTCGATAATGCGGTCCATATACCTAAGATGCTGAGCTTCATCACATACCAGCGGTGGAACGCGGAGGTCCGCGGCCTTAACGAATTTCCCAAGGACCAGCATCCCGACAACATCCCGTTACTCTATTACAGTTTTCACATAATGGTCGGCCTCGGGACCATCTTTATCGCGGTGATGTCGGCAGCAGCATTTTGGCTGTGGCGAGGGTGGTTATTCGAGTCGAGATGGCTGCTCTGGATACTGATGCTGAGTTTCCCGTTCCCATTCATTGCGAACACGGTCGGCTGGATGGTCGCGGAGCTCGGACGCCAGCCGTGGCTTGTTTACGGACTGTTTCGCACCGAACACGGACACTCCCCGATGGTCTCGGGCGGCAATGTCCTCTTTACCCTGCTCGGATTCCTGGGGATGTACACGATACTCGCGTTGCTCTATATATTTCTCATCTTAAGGCGGATCGAGCATGGAGCGGATGAACTGGGCACTTCTTCGGTGGAGGAGAGTTACTAGGAGGCTGATATGGAAACAGTTTGGTTCATGATAGTTGCGTTCATGTTGGTCTGCTATGTCATCCTCGACGGGTTTGACATCGGAGCCGGCATTATTCATTTCCTGGTTGGCCGCGACGAGCGTGAACGGGCCGCGGTAATTCGGTCGATCGGTCCGGTATGGGACGGCAACGAGGTTTGGCTATTGGCCACGGGCGGAACTCTGTATTTTGCGTTCCCTCAACTGTATGCGGCGGGTTTCAGCGGATTTTATCTGCCGTTGATCATGGTGCTTTGGCTGCTTATCCTGCGTGCGGCCGGAATCGAGCTTCGGCATCAGCTCGACAATCATCTATGGACGAGCTTTTGGGATTTTGTGTTCTCGATGGCGAGCATCTTGTTGGCGATTTTCTTTGGTGCGGCGCTTGGCAACGTAATTCGCGGGGTACCGCTCGACGCGAGCGGCTACTTCTTTGAGCCGCTTTTTACTCACTGGGGTACGACCGGTGAGACCGGCATTCTAGACTGGTTCACAGTGCTCTCGGGCGTGGTCGCATTTGTTGCCTTAGCGGTTCACGGCGGCAATTACGTCGCACTCAAAACAGAGTACGAAATGAACTCGCGGGCAAGACGAGTCGTGAGTCTCGGCTGGTTTGCTTTGGTTTTGCTGACCATTGCCAGCCTGGCCGCGGTCATGATGGTTAGGCCGCAAGTGCTGGATAATTACTACGCTTTGCCGGTCGGCTGGCTGATACCGGTGATCGTTGCGGTATCTTTGGCGGCGATCAAGTACTTTAATTCGAAGGGCGACGACAAACTTGCGTTCATCTCCTCATCGGTTTATCTAACAATGATGCTTGGCGGCGCGGTTTTCGGGCTTTACCCAAACGTCCTGCCGGCACTTGACCCGGCTCACAGCCTCACGATTCACAACGCAAAAGCCGGAGAATATGGACTTTCAGCCGGATTGATATGGTGGCCGATCGGTATCGTCATTGCACTCGGTTATTTCGTGTTCTTGTTTCGGACCTTCAAGGGCAAGGTCGCGGTGGACGACCCGCATTAGGCGTCAACTCATTTACACACCTCCATCAGACGGCTCGCGTGGGCCGTCATTTTTTGGGCAGATCCAGCGGCTTTATAATATAAAGTACTTGACATAACAGAATACTTGAAATAATCTAATCGTGCTATGGCAAAGATCAGTGCATTGCGAAGCGAAGAGGAACGCGAAGAGCCGATAAATCTCGGCGACCGTGCGATAGACAATCTTGAGTTCATCCGAGAGACGATGGAGCGTTCGACCAGCTTCACAGCCGTGCCGGGCTATGGCGGAATGCTGATGGGCGTGACGGCGGTCGTGGCCGCATACATCGCTCATCAGCAGACGCTTGTTCGCGATTGGTTCGTCACATGGCTCGTCGAGGCCGCACTTGCGTTTGCGATCGGCCTGCTTGCGATGTGGCAAAAGTCGCGGATCGCTGACACCTCGCTTCTTTCAACCCCCGCGAGAAAATTCGCCTTGAGTTTTACGCCGCCTCTCGTTTGCGGTGTAGCGATAACACTCGGCCTATGGCGATACGGGCAGTTCGAACTAATGGCTCCGGTCTGGATGTTGTGTTACGGAGCTTCGGTCGTCTGCGGCGGTGCATTCTCGGTTCGGGTGATCCCGGTGATGGGCTGGTTTTTCATCGCGATCGGGGCGGCGGCTTTTGCTTTACCGGCCGGTTTCGGCAATTACCTGATGGCGGCGAGCTTTGGCTTCGTGCATATCATTTTTGGAGCGATCATCGCAAAGAAATATGGCGGTTAACCGTCGGAACGTGGTCTGCCAGCCCGCGCAAGGAAAATATGAGCATTAAAAACATCAGACTTATCGGTATTATCGCGGCAGTGCCGTTGCTTTTACTCATCCCGTTCATTGCGATGAGATTCACTGACGAGGTGAATTGGACCGCTTTGGATTTCATCGTCATGGGCGTGCTGCTGTTGGCCACCGGCCTTCTGTGCGAATTTGCGTTTAGAGTGACGAGAACCACGCTGGTTAGAGTAGCCGCCGTCGGAGCGGTGCTATTCATTTTCGTCATGGTCTGGGCCGAGTTGGCGACAGGATTTTTCAGGCGAATGATCGCGGGCAACTAGGGGCAGGAAGAGCTACAGCGAATTTTATGAAGAATGTTGCATTAAAACATGACGATAGCGAAGGATCGGTATCGAGGGGCTTGCGTGTGGAAAGGGCCGCCGAGGGCGTCTCAAATAACCTCGACAAGGTCATACACGAACGTTTGCGGCTCGGGATCATCTCGGCACTTGCCGCAAATGAGAGACTGAGCTTTTCTGAGCTCAAAAATCTTCTCGACACTACCGACGGCAACATTTCGGTCCATGCACGAAAGCTCGAGGATGCAGGATACATTACCTGCGAAAAGTCGTTCAAAGGGCGCATGCCGCTGACCGAGTATGCGATCACAAAGGACGGCCGCGCAGCTCTTGGCCGCTATCTCGATCACATGGAAGCCCTGATCAAGGCAATGAAAGGAGG
>CAZJFB010000029.1:34366-38295 GCA_964545145.1 uncultured Chloracidobacterium sp.
TCCCCGGCGGTGAGAAACTCGAACGCGACCTCGATGCCGAAAAGCTGCTACCGAGAGCTGGGATCTCGCTCGGCTCGGACATTCGAGGCCGCGAGACGATAGAGAAAGAGATCGTTTTTGACGTGCCGCCGTCGGCGTCCGACGCGAAACTGCTGATCACCGAAGGCTACGGCATCGACAAGGTCATAGAGCGGTTCCTTATCGGCGATGAGGACAGTCTTTTTCACGCTCAGACGTTCTTCAAACTTCAGGAACAAACAAACACAGCAGGGCTGTAACTGTTATGTACTCAGCGACGCCGAACAAGATCGTTTACGCCATCTGCGGTTTCATTTTCGCGGCACCTGCAATGTTTTTTACGTATTACACGGTGCGGCTGATCTATGTAAACATCGCGGCCTCGGCTGCGGAAGCGGCAGCACATCGAACGGGCGGCATGCTCATCGGGGCGATCGTGTTTCCTGTTATCGCGTTCGTCTGCGGTGCGATAAGCTGGTTCTTTTTTAGGCGAGCACGTCGATAAAAAGGCGGCAAATTTCATTATGTTTTCAATACCTTTTCATTAATTACCGGAACACCTGGCAAGACAGGCAGTCCAACTCTTAAATACATAAATAAAAGCTATGAGCTCGAGTACAAAAGCTGGTTTACATATATTACAGGCCGCACTAGTCATTGGGGTTTTAGGCGATGTTCTCCTGCGTGCTACGCCGTGGGGACTGAATGTATTGCTTTTCAACATAGCTTTTGTCGCCGGGGCTGCAATATTGATGTGGCGGCACGCCCGCGAGCAGCTGACTGCTCAAACCGTCGCGTTATTCGGAGCACAGATCTTTTTCGCGTCGATGTTTGTCTGGCGCGATTCGATCGAGCTTCGGACCGCCGATACGTTTGCGATCATCGCGATCCTGTCGGTCCTCTTTCTGCCAAAACTGAATGTAACTGCACGACTTGCGGGTGTCTTTCATTACGTTTCCGGATTTGCACTTGCAGCTCTGCACGCCATTGGAGCTCCGCTTGTCCTGGTATTTGGCGATATCGAGTGGCCATCGATACCGAATTCCGGTTGGCGAAAGCACATGTTCGCGGTCGTGCGGGGCGTGGCTATCGCGGCTCCGCTGATCATTATTTTCGGAGCATTGTTCATGGCCGCTGACGCCGCCTACGAGGGCCTGGTACAACGCGTATTCGACATTCCGGCTGACGAGATCTTTAGCCATGTATTTCTCTTTGGGATATTTGCGTGGCTGACGGCCGGCTATCTTCGCGGCGTGCTAATCAGGTCGTCGATCATTCCTGATGCCGCCGCGGCAGCGGTGTCGAGCGTAGTGCCGCCGGCGAAAGAAAGCCCGGTCGAAAGAGTCAAAGCAGAATCGGGAGAATATCCCGTGACCTTGCCCGACGACCGAACGGTTGTCGAGCATATAAACATTTCAGACCCGCCAGATAGACCCGACGAGCAGACAGCCGAGTCGTCAAAGGCCAGCGAACCCAGCACTGACCCGCCAAAACATTGGAGCTGGGCCAATTTTGATAACTCGGCCCTACCTTCCTCGCTGACGCTCGGGACGGTCGAGATCGGCGTCATTCTGGGCCTGATGAACCTGCTTTTCCTGAGCTTTGTTATCGTCCAAGTGCCGTACCTTTTTGGCGGTATGGAACTTGTACGGAATACGCCCGACTTTAAGCTGGCCGAATATGCACGACGCGGATTTGGCGAACTCGTCGCTGTAGCCGGCCTCGTTCTGCCGATCCTGCTTGCGTCGCATTGGCTGATCAGGAAAGAAACACCGCTTGCGGGCAAGCTGTTTCGTGTTTTCGCGGGCATACAGATCGCCCTGCTCTTCGTCATCATGGCGTCTGCGGTCCAGCGACTTGTCCTCCTCACCGGCAACCTCGGTTACGGAATGACGACGGTCAGGCTTTATCCGCTGATCTTCATGGTCTGGCTTGCGATCGTGTTTGTCTGGTTCGGAGTGACCGTGCTGCGCGGGTATCGGCAGTACTTTGCGTGGGGGGCACTTTGGACAGCGTTCGCCATTCTTGGTGCGACTCACTTTCTAAACCCGGACAAATTTATCGTCGAGACAAATATCGCCCTAATGCAGCAGGGCCGGCAATTTGACGCGGATTACAACAGCCGCCTAAGCGACGACTCGCTGCGTACTCTCTTCGAGGCGATCCCCGATATGGACAAGAATGATCAGAAAATGGCCGTCCACAACCTCGCAAGACGTCTCTGCAAGATGCGCAAGGAAACAGACCTGAGGAGCTGGAATCTCGCACGTTCTAACGCAAGCTCGATGCTCGAAGCTAACGGGAAGTTTCTCGACGCCTTTGGCGGATGTGAATCTGATCTGCTCACCGGCCGCTATCACAATATTGAAGTATTCGGGCGAAAGGTTCGGGAAAAGGAAGACTAGGCCGAAAGTCGAGACTGGCTTAAGCAGCCTGATCCGCGTGATGGTTAGCGTGTCGGAGTTAAATTTCCTTGCCGACCTCTGACCTAATTCGTTACCATTTACCTGCTTTTTCTTTATGCAGGATGCTACCGGCACAAGACGCGACCTGATACGTGAATACCTTTCTTATTGCCGGGTCGAAAAGGGCCTGTCAGCAAATTCTGTTGAGAGTTATGCAGGCGATCTCGATAAGCTTCGCTTATGGTCGGAAAAGAATGAACTTGACCTGCTCTCGGTCTGCCGTACCGATCTGCGGGAATGGCTGATCGATCTTGGCGGACAAAAGCTGTCAGAGAACACAAAACGGCGCCTGATAAGTGCGGTTCGCGGGTTTTACAAGTTCCTGATGTTCGACGGCCACGTAACAGCCAATCCGGCTGAGGATCTTGTTTCACCGCAAAAGGCCGTATATTTGCCGAGATTCCTTAATCAGGCAGAGATCGATCAACTGCTTGCGGCTCCTGATACCTCGACAGAAATTGGGCTGCGAGACCGAGCTTTGCTGGAACTTATGTACGCCTGCGGACTTCGCGTCTCCGAGGCTGCAAATGTAAGGATGCATGACATTGACCTCGATGCCGGAATTCTAACGACCACGGGAAAAGGCAGCAAAACACGCCGTGTTCCGGTTGGGACGAGCGCAGTTGAATGGGTAAAGAGCTATATGTCGGCGCGGCGAGGAAAAGAGAACGTCGAGATCGACAACCTTTTTGTGTCGGCTGCAGGCTTTCCGATAAATCGACAGATTATTCACTCCCTGATCGCTCAATATGCCGGGAAATGCGGCCTCGAGGGCGTTTCGCCCCACACATTGCGGCATTCGTTCGCGACGCACTTGGTGCAGAATAACGCCGACATCCGGTCGGTCCAGCAGATGCTCGGTCATGCCGACATTTCGACCACCCAGATCTACACGCACATTACAAGTGCCCAGCTAAAGCGCAACTATGAGCGCTTTCATCCCCGGGCCTCAAAGCGCTAAGTGCGCTAAAAACCTCACTTTACGCGCTTGCAACTTGAATTTCTCTTCGTTAGAATTGGAAATTTGCTATTTGGCTCTAATTAGCGCCCTTAGCAATTAACTTAAGGTCGGCATGGGTGGTCGAGCGGTCAAAGGCAACGGGCTGTAAACCCGTCGGATTAACTTCCTACGTAGGTTCGAATCCTACCCCATGCACCATTAGCGGGAGTAGCTCAGTTGGTAGAGCGTCAGCCTTCCAAGCTGAATGTCGCGAGTTCGAGTCTCGTCTCCCGCTCCAATTTCGTTGTTGATTGGGCGAGTAACAATGAGCCGGCCCAAGTAGCTCAGGGGTAGAGCGCATCCTTGGTAAGGATGAGGTCACGGGTTCAAATCCCGTCTTGGGCTCCAGTTTTTTGATTTTGATCGATTATTTAGAGGACGAGTAAAGATAATGAGCAAAGAGAAATTCGACCGCAGTAAGCCGCACGTGAACATCGGGACGATCG
>CAZJFB010000030.1:0-38150 GCA_964545145.1 uncultured Chloracidobacterium sp.
GTAGCACAAATGTTGCAGAGATGGCAATAGGTTGCGGGTACGAGGCAGAACATGATTCCGTACTCGCATTTCTTGCCGCAGATTCGTAAAATATCAGTTATGCCGATATTGCCGATCGTTCATTATCCCGAGCCGGTATTGCTGACGGTGGGTGACCCTGTCGGTGAGGTTGAGTTTGGCGGCGAACTGGAGAAGTTGGTCGCGGATATGTTCGAGACGATGGCCGATGCCGGCGGTGTCGGGTTGGCTGCACCTCAGGTCGGTGTCGGAAAACGCCTTTTCGTGATGGATACACCGGAACGCGACGGCTATGCACAGGAAAGGCATGTGTTGATCAATCCTGAGATCATTCACGTGGAGGGCGAACAGACGGGCGATGAAGGCTGTTTATCGTTTCCCGGACTTTATCAGGTCGTCCGGCGTGAGATGCGTGTGATCGCACGCGCGCAGAACGTAAAGGGCGAAGAATTTGAAATAGATGTTCGCGACCTTGCCGCAAGGTGTATACTTCATGAAACAGATCATTGCGACGGCATTGTCTTTCTCGATCGAATGACTCCCTTAAAGCGTCAGTTGGCCAAGCGAAAGATCAAGGCCCTACAAAAAACAGGGAAGTGGAACTGACTTGAATATACAGGAAACCAAACTGACCGCCGAACTCTCGTCGAGCGGTGAACTCAACAAATATCTGAGCGAAGGCTGGGTCTTGATACTCAGCTACGTTAAGCATAAGAGCGATTCGCAGCAGCCGAGGTTTGTCGTCGCTTGGCAAGCGGACGGGCCGGCCGTATTTCCCGAGATGCTCGACGAATGGGAACAGCGCGAAATGGCGCGCCAGATCAGGTAGTTTCGTTACTACGGCCCGCCCGCCGGCAGTGACTGATATTTAGAGTGCCAAACTGGAGGATGAGCAATATGTTTAGAGCTGCTTTCTTTTTGTGCATCATGATGTTTGCGGCAGGGGCGGCGTTTGGACAGACGACGTTATTCAATATTCCGACGGCTGACACGCTGCAGCGGGGTTCGTGGGGCCTCGAGGGTGATTTTATTACCAAGCCGGTCTCGTATCGGGACGGCGGTTACCAGACATACGGCTATCGCGTCGCTTATGGCTTGACCAATAAGACCGAGATCGGGTCAAACTTTTACCTGACCTACGACGGCGACAAAACGTCGGCCCAGGCAGAATTCAGCTTGAAACACAATGTTTACCGCAATGAGCGTTTGGGAGTGACAGTGTCGGGAGGGGCCGTCGCATTTGTACCGCTGAGGGCCCGCGGGACGGACAAGACCTCGGTTATGGTCTATGGCGTCGCCAGCAAATCGATCGAGCCGCTCAACGGGCTCACAGTGACCGGCGGAGCATATCACGTTTTTGGCGGCAGTGACGATTTTGGCGACAAAACGGGGGCGATCGTCGGCGTCAACCAGCCGATCGCGGGGCGCCTTAGCTTTGTTGCTGACTGGTTCTCGGGTAAGAACAGGCTCGGTTACGCGTCAGCGGGGTTGAATTTCAATGTGACCAAAAGACAATACCTGACGACGGGCTACAGCTTTGGCAATTCGGGCCGCGGAAATAATTCATTTGCGGCGTATTACGGAATAACTTTTTAGGGGTATTATGCAAACACAGCTTACTTTAGACGAATTTAGGAACGAACCATTTACTGACTTTTCGGATCCCGAGAACGCGGCGGCAATGCGGGCAGCGATCGACAAGGTGCGGAGTGAACTTGGCCGCGAATATCCGATCGTGATCGGCGGCGAAAAGATCACTCTCGATCACAAGGTCCGCAGCATCAATCCTGCTAATACGGCTGAGGTTGTCGGTATCTTTTCCGAGGGCGATTCGGACACGTCGTTGGTCGAAAAGGCGATCTCGGTCGCCAACGAAACGTTCAAGACCTGGCGAAATGTCCCTGCAGCAGAGCGTGCAGAGTATCTTTTCAAGGCCGCGGCGGTGATGCGCGAGCGTAAGCACGAGCTGTCGGCTTGGATGGTCTTTGAGGTTTCAAAGACATGGGCCGAGGCTGACGGCGATACTGCGGAGGCGATCGATTTTTGCGAGTTTTACGGCCGCGAGATGGTCCGCTGGGCCTCTGAACAGCCCGTAACGCCCTATCCGGGCGAAAAGAACATTTTTGAGTACATCCCACTGGGTGTTGGTGCGATCATTCCGCCGTGGAATTTCCCGCTGGCGATCATGGCCGGGATGACGATGGCCGCAGTTGTCGCAGGAAACACGGTCGTGCTCAAACCGTCGTCCGATTCGCCTACCATTGCCGCAAAGTTCATGGAGATCCTCGGTGAGGTCGGGCTTCCGGCCGGCGTTGTCAATTTCATCTCCGGCAGCGCTCAGACGGGCGAGGCTATGGTCACGCATCCGAAGACGAGGTTCATCTCGTTCACCGGTTCCAAGGGGGTTGGCCTTCACATCAATGAGGAAGCCGCAAAAACCCGGCCCGGCCAGATCTGGATCAAGCGTGTGATCGCCGAAATGGGCGGTAAGGACGCGATCGTCGTAGCCGACGACGGCGACATCGACGCCGCGGCGACGGGCATCGTACAAGCTGCGTTCGGATTTCAGGGGCAAAAGTGTTCGGCGTGCTCGCGTCTGATCGTTGACGAAAAGGTCCACGATGAATTGATGGAGAAGGTGGTTGCTCTGACCAAGTCCCTTAAGGTCGGCCAACCTACCGAGGGCGACACCAATATGGGAGCAGTGATCAACAAACGGTCCTTCGATACGACGATGGGCTACATCAAGAAGGGCATCGAGGAAGGCGGCGAACTGATCGCGGGCGGTTCGGGCGATGATTCGACGGGCTTCTTTATTGAGCCTACGATCATCGACAACGTCGCTGCCGGTGCTACTATCGAGCAAGAAGAGATATTTGCACCCGTTCTAGCTGTTATTAAGGCCCGTGATTACGATCATGCACTTGAGATAGCGAATGATACGGAGTTCGGACTCACCGGAGCGGTATATTCCAGGTCGCAGGAGCGGCTCGATCAGGCACGGCGTGATTTTCACGTGGGCAACTTGTATCTTAACCGTAAGTGCACCGGAGCCCTCGTCGGCGTCCATCCGTTCGGTGGATTTAACATGAGCGGCACGGACTCGAAGGCCGGAGGCCGCGAGTATCTGCTCCAGTTCATGCAGGGCAAGTCAACGGCACAGAAGATCTGAGACATCCAGAGGAAAAATGAAAATCATCGCTTCGCTAATAGTGTTAGCTATCTTTGCGGCCACGGGCGTTGGGCAAAAGACCACTAAGCCTGCGCCCAAGCCGCAGCCCGCAAAACCAATAATCTTCGCCGTCCTGAATGACGGCAAGTCGCTCGAGCCAATAGCTTATGTGAACAAGGGCAAGCTCGAGGCACCGGTAAACGGCAGCGACGAGGGGAGCATTATCGCCGCGTTCAACAAGGCTTACTACAAACCCGGGACAGCATATCGCTTGATCTTCGGAGCGGCGAACGCCGGAACGGTGACAGTCAAGTCTTCGAATTCAAAGGCCGATTGCGCCGCAAATATGGCGATAGCCTCAACCGCCGCGCAAAAGACGCCGCTAAAGGGCCTCGTAATGGGACTTGCGACCAATTTGCCGAGTAAATGGACCGCCGCGAGCTTTCGCCGAAAACCGACCGACGCTGAAAAGGCTGAGATCGAAACCCTCGTTAAAGCGGAATTTACTCGTCAGAAGCTTACTCCTAAGGTTTTAAGGTATCAAAACCTGACCGCGATCGACGTCGAGAACGACGGAAAGGCGGAGTTGGTCGGGTCCTACTGGGTCGAGGTCGACAAGCAGACACGGGCGCTCCTTTTCTTTATCGCCGCCAAAGGGTCGAACGGCAAATATGCGTTCGGACATACCGAATATAGATCGGTCGATCAGTCGGGCGTAATGAGCGGAGATATCAAAGACGTGGACGAGGGCGTCTATCACGAACTGCTTCTCGACGCGTTCGATGTGAACGGCGACGGCAAGGCCGAGATCTTTACCTACACGCAGTCGTTCGAAGGGGCAGGATTTGCGGTTTACGAGCGTTCGGGCGGCAACTGGACCAAGATGTTCGACGGGTCGAACTATCATTGCGGTTATTGATCGTCATTTCGTACAAAATTTCGTTTTTTGATTTTCAAGTGTTAAGTTCGTAAGTGAACTTAGCACTTTTTTCTTGAGGCATATGAGAACGATATTTCAGCAATTTGTCGTCATTGCGGTGGTCTGTTGTTTGACTGCGGCTTCCTTCGCTCAGACGGTCGCACCGCTCTACCCTGTTAAGCGCTCTGAGTCCGCGGAGACATGGAGACGCGACGGCTGGAACGCCGTGCAGGCAGCGAAAAAGCAGAAGATCCGCACAGGCAAAGCGAAGAACGTGATCCTATTTATCGGTGACGGAATGGGTGTTTCTACTCTTACCGCTGCACGAATATTCGAGGGCCAGATGCGCGGCGAAAGCGGCGAGGAAAACAGGCTGAGCTTTGAGCTTTTTCCGTTCTCCGCACTTTCAAAGACTTATAGTACGAACCAGCAGACATCGGATTCGGCGCCGACAATGAGCGCGATCATTACTGGCGTCAAGACGGACGAGGGAACTCTCTCGGTCGATCAGAATGTGCAGCACGCAAACTACAAGACGGTCGCGGGAAATGAGACGAAGACTCTGCTTGAGTATGCCGAGGAGTCGGGGCGTTCCACGGGTGTCGTGTCGACGGCTCGGTTGACACATGCAACACCGGGAGCGTGCTTCGCACATACTGCCGACCGCGATTGGGAATCGGACGCCGATATTTTCACGCGGGCAAAGGATGCCGCGGAAGCGAAGTTCCCGGATATAGCGAGGCAATTGATCGAGTTCAAGTACGGTGACGGCCTCGAGGTCGCGTTTGGCGGCGGCAGGTCAAAATTCCTGCCAAAGGAAACATCCGATCCGGAATATACGGCCCGAAAGGGCGAGAGGCTGGACGGACGCGACCTTACGGCGGAATGGAAGGCTAGATATAAGAACTCGTCTTACGTTTGGAATAAGCAGCAATTCGATGCGATCGACCCGAAGAGGGACAAGCATGCGCTTGCCCTGTTTGAGCCGAGCCATATGAAATACGAGGCCGACAGGTCAAAGGACACTGCGGGTGAGCCTTCGCTGGCAGAGATGACGGATAAGGCGATCGACATACTTTCGCAAAATAAGAAGGGCTATTTCCTAATGGTCGAGGGGGGCAGGATCGATCACGCCCATCACGATGGGAACGCATATCGAGCATTGCGAGACACCGTAGCATTGTCGGACGCCGTTCGCGCGGCGGTTAATAGGGTGAATTTAGACGATACCCTGATCGTTGTGACCGCTGACCACAGCCATACCTTTTTCATCCAGGGGTATCCGGCACGCGGCAACAATATTCTTGGGCTGGTCCGCGAGATCGGGAACGACGGCGAGGCAGAACCGAATTACAAAGTCGACCGCAACAAATTGCCTTACACGACCCTAGGCTATGCCAACGGTCCCGGAGCAAGGGGAGCGGAAAGGCCAAAGCTGACCGAAGAGAAAGTGCTGGATCCAAACTATCTGCAGGAATCGAATATTCCTTTCTCGTCCGAGACACATGCCGGCGAGGACGTGGCGATCTTTGCGACAGGCGTTAACGCACATCTGTTCAGAGGCTCGATGGAAGAGAACTGGACCTTTTTCATAATGGCCGACGCACTGAGGCTGGCGTGGAAATGAAGATCGTCTTTATGGGAACACCGCACGCGGCTGTGCCGTCGCTCGTGAGATTGATCGCCGACGGCCACCAGGTTGTCGCGGTCTATACTCAGCCAGACAGGCCCTCGGGAAGAGGCAACAAGATCACGTATTCGCCAGTCAAGGAATGTGCTCTTTTTCACTCGATAGCGGTGCTTCAGCCCACTAAGATCCGAACGGCCGAGGCGTTGGCGGAAGTCCAGGCGTTTGGGGCTGACGCAGCCGTCGTGGTCGCGTATGGAAGAATACTTCCCGAGGTTTTTTTGACAGCGTTTCCCCACGGGGCGATCAATGTTCATTTCTCTCTGCTGCCGAAATACCGCGGTGCGGCACCGGTAAATTGGGCCATCGTGAACGGTGAGACCGTGACTGGCGTCACGACAATGCAGATGGACGCAGGTCTCGACACGGGCCCGATATTGCTGCAGGAAGAGATGGCCATCGGTTCCGACGACACGTCGATCACACTGATGGAGAAGCTCTCGTATATGGGGGCAGATCTGCTTTCGCTCACTATGAGTGAATTGGACACGATCATTCCGAGTCCGCAGAACGGCTCGGATGCGACATTCGCGCCGATCATGAAACGCGAGGACGGCTTGATCGACTGGACAGCCACCGCGGGCCGCATCACCGATCGAGTGCGTGGTTTTCAGCCGTTCCCGGGATCGTTCACGAGTTTTCATGGCGGAAAATTAACTATATGGAAGGCTCACGCGATCGATGCAGCGGGCCAACCCGGAGAGATCTTGGAAGCAGCCGGCGATCGCTTAATAGTGGCCTGCGGCGGCGGGACCGCACTCAAGATCGAGGAGATCCAGGCCGAGGGGAAACGGCGTATGTCCGTTCGTGACCTGCTAAATGGCACAAAGCTGCAGGTTGGTGAGATACTTGGAACGTGAGCGAAATTGTACAGATCATTGCGTTCTATGAGTTTAAGGACATGGCAGACATCGGGCCATTGCCTGAAGTGCGTGCCGCGTTAAAACAAGCGGTCATCGACAAAAACGTTCGTGGAACGATCATTATCGCAAATGAGGGTTACAATGGGATGATCTGCGGCCAGACAAATGCGGTCCGCGAATTCATTAATGCTATCGAAGCGATACTTCGAACCACCCTGGCCTACAAATCGTCATTCCATAAGACGGCGCCGTTTCGAAAGATTGACGTAAAGATCAAACCGGAGATCGTCACGCTCAAACGGCCCGTCGACATTTCGCTCGGCAAAGGGACGCACGTAAAACCGGCCGAATGGAATGCCCTGATATCCGATCCGGAGACCGTTGTTCTCGATACTCGCAATGATTATGAGTACAAGACGGGGACCTTTCGAGGAGCGGTGAATCCCGACGTTTCTAAATTCAGCGATCTGCCGGAGTTCGTCGAGAAGAACTTCGATCCTGACAAACACAAGCGTATCGCAATGTTTTGCACTGGCGGAATCCGCTGTGAAAAATTCGCACCGTACATGAAGCAGTTGGGCTTTGCGGAGGTGTTTCAGCTCGAAGGCGGGATCCTCAAATACCTCGAGGAAACTTCGTCCGAAGGAACGATGTGGGAAGGCGAGTGTTTCGTTTTTGACGAGCGGATCACGGTTGACGCCAACCTCAATAAGGGGACCGGGGCCGACCATTCGCAGCGGACCGCAAACCGCAAGAATCCTGCCTACAAGATCACCGAATGAAGATATCGCCGGCAAGACGTGCAGCGTATCAGGTACTTTATCGTGTGGAAACCAAGCGAGCGTTTACCTCGGTGCTGTTGCCGCAGTACGGCGAAGGTCTCTCCGATGCTGACCGCGGCTTATTCCATGAAATTACTCTCGGTTCCCTGAGACGACAGATCTATATTGACCGGGTGATCGATCATTTTGCGCGGGGCAAAAGGATCGACATGGAGGTTCGAGTTGCTTTGCGTCTCGGCGTTTATCAACTCTATTTTCTCGATAAGATCCCGGCGTATTCTGCTATCAACGAGAGCGTCAACCTCGTGCAGGCGGCTAAGAAATCGTCTGCAAAAGCATTTGTAAATGCGATATTGCGGCGAGCCAGCGAGGGGCGGCCCGAATTGGCTTTCGTTGACGAGATCGATCAGATCTCGGTCGAGTCTTCTCATCCGCGGTGGATGATCGAAAGATGGGCTGACCGATATGGTGCCGCCGAGGCATCAGCGATCGCGTTCGCGAACAATCAGAATTCGGCGTGTTGCTTTAGGTTCCTGAGGGATGCTTCAGACGAGGGTAAAAGGCTGATGTCTCTCGCGGAAGAATCGCCGAACATTCCGGGTTGCTTTCGCATTGATGGCCAAGGCGCGATGCTGAATCGACTTGTCGAAAGCGGGGAGATCTACGTGCAGGACGAGGGGTCGCAGATGGTCGCACACTCGTTCGGCGAGATCGAGGGACCTTTTCTTGATGTTTGTGCAGCACCTGGCGGAAAGACCGGCCTTATCGCGAAACTTCATCCGGAAACGCACGTCATCGCGGGCGATCTGCACATCAAGCGGGTCAATTATCTTGCAGAAAATTGTCGTCGACAGGGCGTTCTGGTTGAGATCGTGCAGTATGACGCCGTCAAAGGTCTGCCTTTTGCGGACATGATGTTTGATGCCGTGCTGGTCGATGCTCCGTGCTCGGGAACGGGAACTATCAGAAGCAATCCGGAGCTTCGCTATCATATTGAGCCGGATGACTTTAATGCCCTCCAAAATAAACAACTCGAGATACTAAGAAATGCATCAAATCTCGTACGTCGGGGTGGAAAGCTTGTCTATTCTACGTGTTCGCTTGAACGGGAAGAGAATGAGGCAGTGATAGAGAAATTGCTTGGGGAGGCTCCCGGATTCAGTCGGGTCAGACCTGACGTCCCGCCGGAATTTGTTACCGCCGAGGGCTTTGCAAGGACATGGCCGCACCGAGATCAAATGGACGGCTTCTTTATCGGAAAATTCGTACGCAATGAAGCCTAGCGGGTGCTGCAAAATTGGGGCGATGGCGGTTTTTTGTTTCCGGCAAAGGTGTTAAACTTACGGATTAGTTTTGAGGTAGCCTACGGATGAGTATCTTGAACTCTGGTTTTTCCGCATTGGGACGATTAGCGGCGATAGCCATTTTGGCTGCGGCATTCCTGTTTGGTATGGCGGGCGTTGTCTATATGTCTCTGCAAGGCCGCGAAGTAAAGGTGCCGGAGATCACCGGGAAGGACCTTGGGACAGGAGAGGCGGAGTTAGCCTCTCTCGGACTTAAGATCAAAAAGCGAGCCGACAGATTTAGCCAGGAAAGCCCCGGAACGGTGATCGAACAGCTTCCAAAGGCGGGCGATACTGTAAAGACGGGCCAGTTGATACTGGTTGTTACAAGCAAAGGGCCTGGCGATGGTACCCAGCCCGATAGCCTTAACAACACAACGGATGAAGATGACTCCGAGAAGATCGAGGAGATGATCACCGACAAGCCGAAGAAGCCAAAGGCCAATACAAACACAAACAAGAAAAAGGCCGATACCGCTCGGGATGTTAACGGTGACTTGTCAAATTCGGATGGGACCTCAAATTCGAACTCAAACTCATCTGACTCTAATTCGAATAAGAAGGAAGGTGCCCCGTCTAACAATTCGGCGGACAAACCAAATAAGAACACTCAGGCAGCACCCGGACGCCTGCCTAATCCGACGTCAAAGCCGGCGGCGAATACAAAAGCCAAGCCCGATCGTAAGCCGTAGAGCAACGATTACGGCGGTTGCCGCACCAAATCAAGAGACGAATTGCCCATGTTTGAAATTGCCCCGTCGATCCTTTCGGCAGATTTTACGAGGCTCGCAGATGCGATAGCGACCGTTCGGTCGGGCGGCGCAACAATACTGCACGTCGATGTGATGGATGGGCATTTTGTACCAAATATCACCATCGGCCTTCCGGTCGTTAAGTCGATCCGCAAGGCAACCGACATGACGATCGACACGCACCTCATGATCTCGGAGCCGGGAAGGTACGCGGTAGAATTCGTCAAGGCCGGTGCCGACATGGTCTCGGTCCATGTGGAGGCCGATGTTCATCTGCATCGGACGCTAACGGCGATCCGGGATGCGGGAGCAAAAGCTGGGGTCGCGATCAATCCGGCCACTCCGATCGAAAGTTTGAGCGAAGCTCTACCTTATGCCGATTTCATACTCTTGATGTCGGTAAATCCCGGTTTTGGGGGGCAAAAGTTCATACCGACGATGGTGGATAAGCTTCGCCGGCTGCGGCAGATGATCGATTCGCGGGGCCTTGAGGTCCGCATTGAGATCGATGGCGGCGTTGACGCAGGTAATATTGCGGAGATCGCGGATGCCGGAGCAGAGATCATGGTAGCGGGGTCGGCGGTCTTTGGAACCTCTGATGCGGCGAAAGCGGTTCGAGGACTTTTGGATAAGGGTACGGTTTGGGTTTAGATCTTTTTGGATTTGTTGGACGCGATATGAAGTTTTTTAACGCAAATAGAATTGTCCTTTTCACGATGATGGCAATATTGGGCCTTGGTTCGGTCGCCTTTGCGCAGGTAAAGCCTGGAGAGGGCACAGCCTTGCAGCGGCTCGATGTGATGCGTGACAAATTAGAGCGCATGCGCCGATCGCTGAACAGCGCGGTTTCCGTCCTGAAGGAAGAGAACAAGGATGATAAGTCTAAGAAGGACGACGAAAAGAAGCTCGATACGCCGCTTGGCCGTCTAGTTGCATTGGAAAAGGATGCTTCAAGGCTGCAGTCGGATGTTAACAGCCTCCGCGGCAAGGTCGATCGCGGCGAGAAATATGAAAGAAGTGATCTCGATTCGCTTGAACAGATGGTCGGCGAACTCCAGGGCCGTGTAGATACCGCCCAATTGGAAACAGCTTCAGCTCGTGCAAATCCGACATCAACCTTAGGTCAGCCTCGCGACAAAAAGAAAAAGAAGAAATTCCTGGGTATCTTTGGCGGCGGTGGGAATGATGAGTACGAAGAACTCCTCGGCAGTGTCCAGGTGGGGCGTGATCGTGAGCTTTTCGTTGTCGCTACCCGAGAGGTGCGAAAGCGTAATTTCGATGTCGGACGATTGCTCTTTCAAACGATCATTACGACGTATCCCGACTCGCCGTACCTCCCGATGTCAAAATTGGCAGTTGGCGACTCGTTCTATCTCGAAGGCTCGACAAGCTCGCTTATCCAGGCGATCTCCGCTTATCAGGACTGGTTGACGTTCTTTCCGACACATCCTTTGGCGGATCGGGTCGTACTGAAGATCGCGGAGGCCGAAATGCGGCAAATAGGACTGCCGGACCGTGATGCGACCCGGGCCAAACGGGCAGAGACCCGCTTGAAGGCACTGCTTCAGCAATATCCGAATTCCATCCTGAAGCCCGAAGCTGACAAGCGTCTAAAGGAAGTACAGGACAATCTGGGCCTTCACAATCTGCTGATAGCGAATTACTACTACACTCTCTCGGTCGATCAGAAGAAAGGTGGACTAAAGGGTTCTCAGTCCCGATATCGCGAGATCATAGACAAATATCCAAACTTCAACTTCATGGACGAAGTTCTTTACAAGCTTGCGGTCACTTATCTTGTTGAGGAAGAGACCGATCAGGCCGCTAGATATTTCCAACGGATCGTTTCCGACTATCCGAATAGCGAGTACTTAGCAAAGTCTAAGGAGCAGCTCGAGCTGATCGGAGCGACGATCCCACCGGCAAATCCTGAGCGAGCGCATATTCTTCCGGCTGAGGATGTTTCATTCTTCCAGAACTTCAAGAATCAGTTGTTTGGTATCTATCCGATGACGATCGATAAGAATGGCGTACTGATGGCCAAGGATTTTGACAAGGAGAAGTTCGAGATGATCGATCAGATCATCGAGAATCAGAGCGACATCCTCGTAAATCAAATCCCACAGGCACTCACGACTGTCATTTCACAGAGACAGGCGGTCGCCCAACCCAAGGCAACTCCGCAGCCTGAGGACAAAAAGTAAATACTTGAAAATTGGGCAACAAATGAAAACACCGGCCGAATTTCTCAGCCGGTGTTCTTATTTTCGGTATCAGCTTTTATGGCTGCGGTGTTGGGGTTGCCTGAGGTTCGGGCTCGTTCTTCTTCTTGAGCTTTGGCGGCCCATCCGATGAAGACGATGAACCTGCAGCGTCACCATCCGTTGATGCAGGATCTGCACTGTCGGGCTGACGTTTCTTGAGCGTCGGCCGGCTGTCGTCAGTTTGGTCAAAGTCCACGGCGACTCCTGCCTTCGCATTGGTCTGACGCATCAGGTGGCTCTTAACCCGCTGAAATTCCGATGTACTGATCACATATTCTTCCTTTTCCGGGAAGCGAGCCACGAGTTGGAGACTTTCGTCTCGACGATCGACTGACTGAGGATGCGACGAGAAAAGCTTGGAAAGAGTTCCGGGCTTCTTCTTATTCTGCGAAGCTAGCTTCTCGAACATCGTGGACATTGCCGTCGGGTCATAACCTGAGGCATAGAGGTATTGGACTCCTAGCCGGTCAGCCTCGCCCTCAGAGTTGCGGCTAAACTTGAAGAACGCCATCGCCTGCGTAATGCCGCCGGCGTTCTGAAGGATCGTGCTTGCAATACCGCCGCCAAACAGGATGCCGGCGAGCATGCCATATTGCAGCAGCGTGCCCTTGCCCTGATTCTCCATCGCATGACGCGCCGCAACGTGGGCTATCTCATGAGCCATTACACCCGCGAGCTCTGCCTCGTTATCGGCAGCAAGCAGCAGCCCTTTATTCACGAAGAAAAAGCCGCCCGGAAGTGCGAAAGCATTGACCTCATCACTATCGATCACCTTGATCGTAAAGGGGATCTTAGCGTCCGAGTGAAGGACAACATTCTGGCCGACGCGGTTAACATACTCAGTGATCACCGGATCGTCGACCATCTTTGCCTGCTGTTCGACCTCGAGCGCGAGCTGACGGCCGATCTGCATCTCCTTTTCCTGAGAGCCGCCCAGCCAGCCAAAGAGCTTATCGGTACCGCTATTGATATTGCGCTTTCCGATCTGGGCTGGGTCCTCCTTTGTGCTCAAAGGTGCCGGCCCTGAGGGGGTGGGAGCAGCTTTCGCATCCTTTTTCTTATCACTCTTTTTGTCCTGTTTGACAGGCGCGTCCTTGGTAGCCGAATTGTCCTGAGCGAAACTCGACAGAGGCAACAGTGCTCCGGCGGTGGACCATATACTGACTATGGCAATTACTGCACCACACTGCCGAATTATTGAGCGATACATAGACTTCCTCCAAAAAATGTTCCAGTAACGAAATTCTATCCCCAATTAGGAGTTTTACACAACGCTCTTTTGATGCTAAAGCCGCCGGATAAGTTGTGAATTGTTGAAAAAATCAAAAAACTAAGAGATAGCAATAAAAGGTATTCATTAAATTGCATAAACTTGTTAAACTAGTAGTCGAGAGAGATAGGTCCCGTCTCTCAAATATCGGGGATATGGGCGAATTGGCACGATTCCCGAACGCACTCGGATCAAATAGCCTGCTAACAAACGTTCTGAAATGAAGCGTGTCGTCGAAAAGGTAAAGGACATCGTAGAGGTTCGTCCTTTCACTCATTTGCATGATTTTAATGCCGACCCGTTATTGACGCTCGGGGGATATCATTTTACCGATATTACCGCCGATCTAATGGCGAAGTGGATCGACCGGATAGCGCGCGTTCGTCCCGGACACGGCGCCGCCCTTGCACTGGCCGGCTTCAGAGGCGTAGGTAAGAGTCATTTTCTCGCAGTCGTTGGGAGTATAGTTGCCAGGCCCGAGTTACGCGGACGAATATCGGATTCGTATGTAGCAGCGAGTGCTGAACATCTTCCCCGCAAACACGGCAGTGTTGCATTTATTCGGCGAGGTCTTGGCACCTCGCTGGTGGATGAGCTAAAACGTGCCGTTTCCGAGCTGCTGCATGTCAATCCAAACACGCTAAGCGATTCTCTCTATGACCTGCTTTTGCGGGCCTCTGATCACGCAGGCGATTCACCTCTTGTCGTACTTATCGATACGGCACCGGGACGAGAATCGCGTGTGGCCCGGGACGACGGACACTTGATCAGCGAGATCGCCGAGGCGGCCGATACGCTCGGCATATTTGTCGGAGTTGCTTTGGACGATGACATTTCGGGAGCAGATGGCCCCAATTCATCCATCTCGACTCATTTTACTATCAACTATCTCGATCAGGAGCATCTGTACAAAATAGTTGACTCGCACATTTTCACGAAGAATAGCAATCAGCTACAACTACTTCGTGATATCTATGAAGACTATCGCCGGTTAATGCCCGGATTCAAATGGAGTGAGCAGCGATTCACATCGCTATATCCACTTCATCCGGCTACGGTGGAAATAGCGCCACTCATCCGGCTGTATATTCAGGAATTTGCACTTCTGGGATTTGCTTCAGAGGCGGGGGTAAAGATACTTGGTCGCCCGGCGAATTCATTGATCGGCCTGGACGAGGTCTTTGACAGCGTTGAAAAGCGCTTGCGAGCTTCCTCGGAACTCAAAGAAGCCTTCGAGGCTTTTGATCAGGTAGAACAGAAGGTCATTGCGCGACTGCCGGTTCAACAGCGTCTCCAGGCCAAACTGGTCCTAAAAGGCTTACTTGTTCTTTCCCTTGACGGGCAAGGAACTACCGCAGAGGAGATCGCTGCGTCGATGATGATATTTGATGCGGAACATAGCTCATTGCCATCAATAGATGTCCGAGCCCTGCTGGAATCTTTCGTCGAGGCACTCCCCGGTGCTATCGGACGGACGGCCCAAGACGGAAAGTCCGCGAAGTACTCACTGAGGTTGTCGACAAGAGAAACGGTCGACAGCAAGCTTATTCAAGCGTCGGCAGAAGTAGGGCAGGATTCGGTTTGGCAGACACTTCTCAGGCAGGTTGTAGATAAGTTCAGCGACCTGGACGCCTCCTCATTCGACCTGGGGCAGGCGACACTTTGCGGTGTCGAGTGGCGCGGCGCCGTCAGGCGTGGAGAGGTGCTTTGGAGCGAACATGGCGTGCAGGAAAGGCCTCAGGGCGTCGACTGGACGATCATGTTGATCGGCAGCATCGACCAAACTCCGGGACCAGGTGATCATATTATTTGGAAAGTTGCTGAGCTCGAGCCGGATGAGCTTGACACTGTCCGAAGGCATTATTTGCTTCAAAATGATACGCAAATCCGGGAATCTCTTGGAGACGGCCTGGTAAATGCGCTACATGTTCATAGCATAAGCGTAGAAAAGATATGGCAAAGGACATTTATACGGGACGCTCGGGTTTATGCTGATGGCGTGGAAGTCCAATTTTCTCCTGATGCCACCTCTTCGCACAGCCTTGCTCAACTCCTGACACCGTTATTAGAGCCGATCTTTGAAAATCGATTTCCAGAGCACCCGAATTTCAAGGCATTGCTGGGCGCGAAGGTGGCTGCTGCAGCGGTTGCCGATTTCTTCAGCAAAACGAGGCCCGGTAACCCGGATGTCCAAAAGATCGCAGAAACCTTTCTTGTACCGATGGGGTTAGCGATCAAACAAGGGGAGGAATACGTTGCCTCGGCAGCCGACCTCTTGTACGCGTTGCCCGTTGTCAAGGCCGCGTTTGAAGGTGTTGGCGACATCGATAACGGCGTTGTCTCCCTTGATGCCCTTGCGGAACGGATGGGCTCGCGGCCATTTGGACTTACGAGGGAGGCTCAACACCTTGTCCTGGCGTCTCTTGTTGGCGAAAGGGAATGCGAGTTCGTTACTAAGAGCGGCAATCGCATTAACTATCGGTCCCTCGACCTCCAGATAATATGGGATGACATTGTAGGCGTCGCTAAGCCTATTAACGAAGCTTTTGCACCGGCAAGACTTCTCGCTTGGGCGAAACTCGTTACCGGAAACTCAGGGATCAAGTCACTCGACCGTGAGGAGGACCGCCGGTTGGTGATCGATTCTCTTTCGGGGTGGCTGACTGCGTGGAAGGATAGTCGGATATTGGCGGATTTTGAATCCCTGCCCGATGAGGGGCTGAATGCTCAGATATGGAAGACGGCGGCAAGTCTTAGAAGATCTTTCGGCTCAATGGCCCTTGCTATCAATTCACTAGTTAATGATGAGATCTCACTTGACCAATGCCTTCACACGATAGCTGAGAATTTTTCGGACGCCGAAGAAGAGTTCGAGCGCAAAAAGAGCGAGTTACGCATCCTTGGTGATTTTACGAACAGTGTCTCTCGCCGATCTACCATCGCTTCCTACCTTTCGCTTTGTGAGGTGACATCGGATGCCGAGATCGAGTTGGCGAGGAATGAATTGCTTTCTGAGATCGACGCGACAACCTTTTGGTCCAAAATGAGCGACTTGGATAGCGTCGAACGGAACTGGAAAAGGTTTCATCAAGCGTATCGGGATCACTATCTTGAACGCCATGAACTAGCGATGAGTAGTGGGCAGTCCGACGAACTCCGCGAGATCTTGAGATCTAACGACTGGTCGGCTTTCGAATCCCTCTCTCGCATATCGTGGATCGACCCAAGCTTTCTCTCAACGGCAAAAACCCTGATCAGGGAGATCCGCGGCCTGCAGTGTAAGTCCCGGACGAAAGAGATACTATCTGAGCGTCCGTATTGCGGCTGTGGATTTAGTCTTTCAAGCAATGTGGGCAAGAATATGACGGCGGAGTTGCGCTCGACCGTTGCCGCCGGCCTTGAATCCATTGAACAGGAGATTCGTTCGAATTCCTCCTCGATATCGGATGCAGCTGAGTCGGACGCCTTGCGAACCGCCACGCTTCGGATACTCGATCTAATTCAAGGACCTGGGAGCATCTCGACACTGTCAGGCCAGGATCTTCGGCTGTTGCGGCAGATGTCCGATCGAGCGGCGGAAGGGATCTTGTCGCAGTTTCTCGTTACCGATACGGAAAGCAGTGACGAGCGTCAGGCGGAGAATATTTCGTCGGAAGAGTGGACGCAGAACGGGTCATCAGCGGAACTTCAGCCAACCACATTTAGCTAAATCCCACAGTCCGGCGAGGTGTGTCGACTTACGCGAAATGCCGCTTTTGGAATATAGTGTAGCGGTATGCTGAGCGTAACGATCATTGGCATCGGCCGCGTCGGCGGTGCTCTTGCCTGTGCATTGCCGAACGATAAGTATCGTGTCGACCAACTGGTGTCGCGAACCGGGCCCCGGAGCATAAATTCGGTCTTAACGAGCGAGGCAGCGGCGCCGCCCATTATCCCGTTTGGCGAGCTCGGACCGATCGAGAGCGACATTGTCTTTATCACCACTCAGGACGGGAATATTCGCAATGCGGCTGAGAGCGTTGCCGTATTGATCTCTGATCGGGCCGTCGTTTTCCACACAAGTGGAGCTATGGACTCGTCAGTACTCGCGGAACTGAGATCTCGGGGATGTGCCGTTGGTTCGGTCCATCCTCTCGTTTCGATAAGTAAAGCTGAACTTGGCCCGGAACGATTTCGTGGCTCGTATTTTTGTATTGAGGGCGATGAGAGGGCGGTTAACGTCGGCACGGCACTCGTTTCCGATATTGGGGGCATTCCTTTTTCGATCGATACGAAATTTAAGACCTTGTATCACGCCGCTGCTGTCACAGCGTGCGGACACATGGTTGCACTTTTCGACGCATCGGTCGAAATGATGGGACATTGCGGACTTGAACCTGACCGTGCGAAAGAGATATTGCTTCCATTGGTAATGAGCACTGTCCGAAACCTCGGCGAGCAATCTCCGGCAGCCGCACTCACCGGTACATTCGCCCGGGCCGATATCGAAACCTTCACTCGGCACCTGACGGCGCTTAATGAAAACGTCTCTGACGAATTGCTGGAAATTTACCTGCTGCTGGGAGAGAGGTCTCTGAAATTAGCGGCTCAGCAGGGAGTCAGTTCTGAGCGGATCGACACGCTGCGAACCAAAGTGGCCATAGCGAAATCCAAATTGAAATGGTAGTATCGACGGTTGGCACGGTGCTTGAAATTGGCTAAGAGATCCGACAGATTTGAAAAGGAAAAGGCTATCCTGGACAAGCATATTCGGGCGGCAGGCCTGCGCCGGACAGCACAGAGAGATCTGATCCTCGAGATCTTCCTAAGTACCGATGAGCATCTGACCAGCGAGGCTCTTTACGGCCTCGTCCTTAAGCGGGACGATTCAGTCGGGCTGACGACGGTATATCGCACGCTTAAACTACTCACCGATGCCGGTCTTGCGCGTGAAGTGCGTTTTGGCGACAACAAGACATATTACGAGCACCATCACGAACAAGAGCATCATGACCACATGATCTGCACGGAGTGCGGCATGGTCATTGAATTCTTTTCGCCGGAGATCGAAGCCTTGCAGGACGAAATGGCAGAGAAATTTGAGTTCAAGCCGACACATCACAGCCTTAGGATGTGGGGCATTTGCTCGAAGTGTCAGGAAGGGAGATCTGATGCGAACATTGCTCCCCCGGGAGCACAGCCAAAGGTGCGTGTGCGTACCGCCTTGCGGTGAAAGACAGAACATTTGGCCGTCTGACGGCGTTAGGTTTAATTAAGGCAGCTAACAAATGCCGGATCATTAAACCGGGAGAAGTAACAAGATGACCGATCAGAAGAAGAAAGGAACTACCTCGAAACATAGCTTTGAAGAGGATTTTGCGGCGTTATCGCTGGAAGAGAAGATAGCGGCCCTTCTGCGAATGGAAGCCGCGACGCTCGGCGAGACACTGACATTCATAGCAAATTCTTCCGCCAAGGCGGTCGAAAAGGCGGGTGAGTTTATTCAGGATGTCGGCGAAAAGATCGAAAAAGAGGTGAAAAAAGCGGCAGCGGCATCGGCCGGAGCGGCACGGACAACATCTTCGGGAGACAGCACCAAGCAGAAGGAGTCAGGGCCGGCTTCAAAGTCGTCATCCGGCAAAAGGCCGCCGAAGGCGGATGCGGCAAAATGATCGCCGGATCAGTTAGTTAGAGTGTGAATCAGACCAGCCTCGAGAAACGTTCATCGATGACGCTGAAAGAAAAGGGCCAGTATGGCCTTGCTTTCGGCGTTATTGCCGTAATGCTGTATGCGGTCGGCTTTCCGGTGCTTTTGTTCATATTTTTCGGGGTTCTGACCCTTTTCGTTTGGAAGATATTCTCTCCGGAGTCTCGGACAGAAACGCGACGAATATTCGAATTTTATTTGACGGCCAGCGAAATACTTCGTGAAGACGACCGAAGATGGTTCGGATTCGAGGTACAGGAGGCGATCGCGCGCGGGGAGTCGATCGTTAAGGGCATGACAGCGGCTCCACCGCTCGTGCACTTTGGTCTGGGGGCTTTGTATCAAAAGATCGGCGATCACGGATCTGCCGCCCGACATCTGGCCGATGCGGTCGAGAGTACTTCAAGCGACGAATTGTCGGTCGTGTTTCCCCCGAACGAGCTTCGCGAATATGTCCGATTGCTCCGTCGGATCGAACGTGCGCCCGCAGAGTCGCCTTTGACGTCCGCAGCGATCCGTTCGCTCGAGCGCGCACGAAGGAACAGGGGATCTCAGATGCTCGCCTTTAGCCGGTCGCAGATCTCCGTCCCGCAGCAGATCGCTGCCGAGACTGTCAGTGCAGAGGAAACTCACGCAGGTAAACAGCGGAAGTCGATCACGGAATTGGCCGATGCCGATATTGAGATGACGACCATTGAGAATGGCCGGCAGGAATATACCGAGGCGGCGGCACACAGTTTCGCTGAAAATATTCCGACAAGACGGAGAAAGTCCTCGCCGGTCGATCGCGAGAAACGGGACCGAAAAACGATATCAGAGGTACTCCACGATATCTATGATGCGAATGGCTGAGTGATCAGCGAGCAGCTCTTTAAGCCGGTCATCGAATACCGAAGAACCGTCGGATCGATCTCATCACGCCTTTTTCGGTCGCGTCTTTCTCTTTCGCCTCGGTCTCTTCTCGCGTCCTATTGAGCAGTAATCGCCTTTCTTCTATCAATTCGCTTATCGATTCAACTAACTGGGGATTTGCCTCAAATATCGGTTTCAGGCCCGATTTGTCGATCCTCAATACCTCTGATTCCTCAGCGGCAACGACCGTGGCCGTTCGCGGCTCACCGGTCAGAAGGCTCATTTCGCCAAAGAAGTCGTTCTCCTTAAGCGTGTTGATCGTCTTTTGATAGTCGTTTTCCGCGATCTGAACCTTGACCGAACCGCGGATTACAACATACATAGAGTTACCCTCCTGGCCAGTTCGCACGACCGCTTCACCGGGGGCGTAAACGCGAGTTGTCGAAACATTCGCAAGGCGTTCGATCTCTTCATCGGAAAGCGGGGCGAAGATCGATACGTTGTTCAGACGCTCCGTAACAGTATTGAGCACTTCCTCGGCGGGTAATTCCGGGGGCCTTTCTTCGCGATACACGGTACGCGTGGGATAGGCGAAACTGAGCCTTTCACGCTGGAACACATACCAAATTCGTTGCCGAATCAGAGCGTCGGTATCGTGCTGCATCCTATAATCGTCGAGCCAGTATTTGACCTCCCAATCGATGCCGTCAGCGCCTAGGTTACGGATCCTGACGACAGGACGCATTTTGGAGGAGACGTTCTCGACCTGACGCACAGCTTCCCTGACAACCTGGATAGTACGAGCGGGCGAATGGGTGTAAAGCGTGTTAAAAAAGACTGCTTTTGCGTTCAGATTATCTTTTGGAGCGACTTCGATAAGTTCCTTGCCGAGCACAGAGTTACTCACGACGAGGAGCTTGTTTTGGAACGTACGTATCTTGACGCCTCGCCACGAAACAGCTTCAACGACGCCCTCGCCTCTGCCCGGCAACAAGATAACGTCACCCACCTGAAATGGCTGATCGGCCTGCAGAGCTAGTCCCGCAAACAAATTGCCGAGAGTGTCCTGGAGAGCGAGACCGACGACGATCCCAATGATCGTTGAACCCGTAAAAAGAGCTGTGAGCTCTACATTCGGAAACTGTGACTGAAAGATGATAAAGAACGAGACTATGTAAACGATCACAGAAAGAACCGTTTTGAGGAGTGAGGAGATCTCTCCCTGCGAGGCGTTTCGATAAACGGTCTTCGTTATCAGAAAGGTGATGAATCGGACCGTCGCGATCACTAGTGCCATGCCAAGAATGACTCGGCCCAGCTTTAGCAATGTCCCAACGATATTAAGGGTCGCACCGACCATTTTGTCCGGTTCGGTCGCCGATTGTACTACTTTCCAATGAATATCGATCTCTAAGCCGAAACGGCTTGCGAGGGCAGCTCGGACGGCATCTTCCAAGACCGGGAATAGTAATAGAGCTACAATGCAGAGCCCGGCAAAGATAATAAAGAAGAACGCCCTTTTTTGGATCTCGGATGCCATAGACAGAGCTAAAACATATCAGCAATCGTCTTTCCAATCAAAAGTAGGGAAAGGGCGGAAACCGTGAATGCCGTAGCATATGCCAAGACGTTAAACCAGCGGGAATTGCAATATTTGCCCATCACCTCGGGATCATTGATCAACCTCAGGATCGCTATAAGGAGCACAGGCAAGAGAATACCGTTTATAGACTGTGCCACAAGAAGCAAGGTTATCGGAGGAATGCCAGGAAGCATGGCCACGATCGCGCCGATTGAAATAAGCGCGGTGAATATGCCGAGAAAGATGGGTGCTTCGCGAAAGGAGCGGGAAAGGCCTTTTTCGAATCCTAGTGCCTCGCTAAGGCTATACGCGGTCGCTAAGGGAACTACAGCCATAGCGAGCATCGAAGCTCCAAACAGACCGATCGCAAACAAATATTTGGCGAAAGAGCCAGCCACCGGAACGAGCGATTCCGCCGCCGTTGCAGCCGATTCAATATTGCGGATCCCTGACGTATAAAGAGTTGCGGCGGTGCAGATAACGATAAAGGCGGCAATGATATCGGCAAAGGTCATGCCGAGGATAACGTCTGCGCGAGCCACCCGCAGATCTTCCTTATCCATTCCCTTTTCTACGGCGGCCGACTGGACGTAGATCTGCATGAATGGAGCGATGGTTGTGCCGATAAGCGCCATCACGGTGAAGAGATAGCCGGTATCGGCCGAAAAGGATGGCCGTATCAAGTTGGCCCCAACCTCGTGCCAGTCCGGTCCCGCTACGAACGCGGAGATCACGTAGGTGAAGAAGACCAACGACATAGTCATGAACACACGTTCGACACTCTTTGGCGATCCCTTTACCACCAGCCACCAGATGACAATTCCGGCGAGAGGTATAGAGATGTATCTTGAAACGCCAAATAATTCGGAGGCTTGGCCAACGCCAACGAATTCCGAAACGACGACACCCGTGTTCGCGGTCAGCAGAGCAAGCATGACGAACGCTGTCCAACGGACACCGAAATGTTCACGGATAAGATCGGCCAGGCCCTGCCCTGTGACGACTCCCATGCGCATGCACATTTCCTGCACGACGATCAAACTTATCGTCATGGGGATGAACGTCCACAACAAGGTGTATCCGTATGAAGCTCCGGCGCTCGAATAGGTGGCGATACCGCCAGCATCATTGCCGGCATTGGCTGCAACTATTCCGGGGCCAAGGACTGCGAGATAAGTGAAAAAGCGGTATTCAGAAAGAGAGCGGCCGAGACGGGACCGAAGGCCACGCGCCTTTTGTATAAACACCTTTGGCGAAAAGCGTGCGAAGGTCATGTCTACTACTGCCGTCGTCCATCATTGCAAGGAAAGGCTAACGCCTTACGAAACCTGACTATACTCTTTTTGAGCTAAATGGGAAAGCTGATGCCGAGGGGCTATTGCGTTTGGTCAAAAATCGTGGATTTGCTAGAGTCTCGGATATGAGATCAAAGCTAATTCGCGTCGCGTTCACTTGTTTGTTCGCCATTTCGATCACTATCGGAGCGGTTCCGTTCGGCAGCATTTCGATCCACGCCGCTCCGGCTCCGGTCCGCGGTAAACATGCGATGGTGGCGTCCCAGCACGAGATCGCATCAAAGATCGGCGTTGACATCCTCAAGAGTGGCGGCAACGCCGTTGATGCCGCAATCGCCGTGGGAATTGCTCTTGCCGTTGTTTATCCCGAGGCCGGAAACATCGGCGGCGGCGGCTTCATGCTGATCAGGAGACCCAACGGACAGGCATTTGCGATCGACTATCGTGAAATGGCTCCGAAGGCGGCAACTCGCGACGTATTTGTGGATAAGCAGGGAAATCTGATACGCGGGGAGGGGTCCTCGACCGTCGGATATCGTGCTTCGGGCGTGCCAGGAACCCTGGCAGGCTTTGATCTGGCATTTAAGAAGTACGGATCCGGCAAGGTAAAGTGGGCGGATCTTGTCCGGCCAGCGCGCGTCGTAGCGCAAAACGGTTACGTGCTTTCGGACCGTTTGGCGCAGCTCTTCAAGGCGTACAAGGATACCCTCTCGAAATATCCTGATAGCAATAGGATCTTCCTGAACAACGGGAAGTATTTCGAGGAAGGCGATGTCCTGCGTCAGCCGGACCTTGCTGCGACACTTGGACGGATCGAGAGGCTAGGGGCGAGAGAATTTTATACCGGCCAGACGGCAAGGATGATCGCCGATGACATGAAGGCCAACGGCGGTTTGATAACTCTTGAGGACCTAAGAGATTACGTTGCAAAAGAGCGTGTTCCGCTGAGGGGGACGTATCGCGGAAACGAGCTCATAACCATGCCGCCGCCCAGTTCGGGCGGTATCGTAATGCTGAATGTTCTCAATATGCTCGAAGCCTATGATATTGGCAAGATGCAGCATAATTCGTCCGCGAAATACCACGTCCTAGCTGAAGCCATGCGGCGGGCATTCGCGGATCGGGCGGAATTCATGGGCGATCCTGATTTTGCGGATGTTCCGGTCAATAGGCTGATCGACAAGAAGTACGCGGAGCAGCGGCGGGGATCGATCAACCTGACAAAGGCGTCCACGAGTCGAGAGATCAAATTCGGAGAAGTTAGCGGCGGGGAATCGATGGATACGACGCACTATACCGTGGTCGACCGCGATGGGACCGTCGTTACGAATACATACACTATCAACGACCTTTATGGTTCGCGGGTGACTGCGAAGGGCACTGGGGTTCTTCTCAACGACGAGATGGACGATTTTGCGGCCCGTCCCGGGAGGCCGAACCTCTTTGGGCTTGTGCAGGGCGAACGGAATAAGGTAGAGGGCGGCAAGCGTCCGCTCTCGTCGATGACGCCAACGATCGTATTGAGAAAGGACGGAACGTTCTGGTTCGCACTCGGTGCTCGCGGTGGCCCGAGGATCATTTCGGCCGTCATGCAGTCGATCATGAACGTGATCGATTTTGGGATGGATATTCAGGAGGCGATCGATGCCCCGAGGATCCATCATCAATGGCTGCCCGATGAACTTATGTACGAACCATATGGAATGTCGCCCGACACGATCGCGGTATTATCGGGATATGGTCACAAATTTTCGGAACGGCCCGGATATATAGCGTCGGCTACGGGAATAATGGTTGACGAAAAAGGTGTACGTTTAGGGGCGGTAGACTCTCGGAGTGATGGGCTGGCGGTCGGTTATTAAGTGATCTCGTCTTTCTCCAGTAGTTTGGTCGTTCCCTCAACCACGCTCGCGGGCTGAAGATCATTGGTATCGCGCCATGAACCGGTTTTCGGGGCAGCAAACGCCGAAACCGGAATAGACTGTTGCGGAGGCAACGCCCGTCCTGATGCGGATCGATCGAGGTGATGCTGGGCTGCGTCGAGGAAATTGTCGGAGGAACTGCCGCTTAAAATAGTTTCCTCGAACATCAACGCATACACCATTCTCAGAAGGCCGCCAATGAAACACACTATAACCGCGATACCGACCAAGAAAGGCTCAATGTTGAGTGCCAGTGAGATCATCCCCATCAACGGAGCGACAAGAAATGTCAGCAGGAACAAGAAAAGTCCTTGCTTAAGTCCGCGCTTCCTTGGGGACTGAGTCTTGGATGTGGTAATTACTCCGGCGTGAGCGCTTTGGCCCCCTGTCCGCAGGAGTTCTCCGACGGCGATCAGCAGGAATCCGCAACGCGAACAGTAGTTCGTGTCCATCGAGACCCTTTCCTGTCCACATTGTGGGCAAAACATTAGCTACGCCCTTCCCGTTCTTCTAAGAGCTTCGTTGTGTTCTCGGTCACGCTTGTCGGCTGTAGGTCATTAGTATCGCGCCAATTGCCCGCTTGGGGAGCCGCATAGAACGACGCGGGAACCGACTGCTGAGGCGGCAGCGCCGCAGACACACTGCCCGGTGAGAGAGACGGCTGCATTGATGAAGGCAGAGTGACCGGCGGCCTGGAACTGGGCAGCAGTACGAGCGAACCGATGATGATCATCATTGCCCCAAAGACGCCGGAAATAGCAATGATCGCGATAAGTTCCTCAGGCGCTCCGAGGATGCCGAAGAATGCTGTACAAAACATCGTTAAGAAAATGAACCAGAATGTCCCGAAGACAACTCCGTTCTTTTTCGAGAAGAACGGCTTTTTAAAGCTCATTTTCGCCAGTTGCTCAAGTTGAGGCAGAGTACCGCCATTTGCGACCACATCCGCAACGACGCTCATCGGCATGCCGCATCGCGAACAGAACTTAGTCTGGATCGATACTTGTTGCTGGCCGCAAGAGGGACAAAACATATTGCTCGATCAACGTTGGTCGTCGTCACTCAATAAACGAGTGGTACTTTCGGTTATGCTGGCGGGCTGCAGGTCATTTGTATCTCGCCAACTTCCAGCTGACGGCGCGTACTGCGATACGGGGATGGACTGCTGCGGAGGCAACGCATTCTGCTGACGGTTGCCGTAAAGCTCAGCAGGTCCTCGCACGTACGGTGAATCTGCATACGAAACAAATGGCTTTTTTAAAAAGAAGAGTGAAGAAATGAACAAGATCAATCCGCCAAATATCCCGATGACTGCCGAAGCACCAGCGAGTTTATCTACATTCATGATCCCCCAAAGGGGAGCCATCACTAGCAGGAAGAATAAGCACCATAGCACACTGAAAGCAATACCATTCCTTCTGGTAAAAACAGTGCCTTTTTTGTTAATAGCATCTAGCTGGGGCAAGTAGCCGCCTTGAGCCAAGACCTCCGCTACCACTCCAAGCGGAAGACCGCATCGTGAGCAAAATTTCGTCTCGTTCGAGACCTGTTGTTGTCCGCAGCCGGGACAGTGCATTTACGAACTCCCTAAAATTAACCTAAGGTCCAAAATCCTAACGAATTCTTGCACGAAAAAGTTCTATATGCAATGAGATCAAAGGCGCGGCAAGTGAAGATCCGAGATCATCTGAAAAACGGCATATGCACGGCCCTGATAATGTTCTGCAGTGCCAATGGTATCAAGGAGAATGTCGGCAAGCGGACGCAGCTTTTCGGGCGAAGGGATCGCACGCAAAAGCACGTCGTCTGAAGAGAGGAAAGCGAATCCATTTCGGCGGGTAACCTCAACCTCATCGAGGTAATTGCGGACCAGATCGGGATCGTTGAGTTTTTCGGGCAGCGTCCATTCAAATGGATCATCCCAAAGCCTTGTCGTTATCCCTCCAAAGGTCTTCTCCACCATTGCGGCGGAACGCAGGATATATTCGCCACAGGAGAACGGAGCCATTGAGTTGGCCAGTTTGCGCGGCCGAAGGTACAAATTATCTCCGTCCAGGAGATCCAGCAGTTTACGAGATCGGCGGTCGATCGAAATGTACCGATTATCGAAGAGGGAGATCATTGTGTCCATAAGAAATAGCGACCGCTTCGGAAGCGGCCGCAACATTCTACCACCACAGAGTTTCTTGTTAAATCAACGGTCACGATACCGGCGGTCTTTCTCGTAGATCCCGAGACCGTAATTCCGGCCACGCCAGCTCACACCGCTGCTTAGTCTACCTTTTACACCGATCTCAGCTCCGCGCGACGGGACACTTCCATCGGTGACCAAGACCCAGATAGAGCCGGTCCCGTCATCGATCTTATATGCCCCTCCACCAAGCTTGGTGCCCGGGATCGAGATCCCGTAACTATCGACAACACGGCCGGCGACGGCGACTTCCTTGTTCTGGTACTTGCCAGGATTCGCCTCGAGTTCAGCTATACTCTTCCGCTCAGGGCAGGCGGTAGTCAATAACGTCAATACGGTGACAGTTGAGAGTAGGATCGTTGTTGCAAGCCGATTCATATCGTTCTCCTTAGCAGGCTTGTCAGCATTAGACAGCGACTGCCACGTTAAAGATTCCGTAATCAGCTACAAGTTTGCCATACATTTGCAATTTTGCGATTCTGAATTCGTTTTTCTGGACTCTTGATCAAACCGATGCCATTATCCAAATCAGCCGTCTCGCCTTCGGGGGAAATATCTTACTGTTCGAGCCTCGAAGACGACGTCTGGCATGGCCTGGGTGGGCCTAATGCATTTGAGACGTGGCATTTTGATGCTGTTTCGGATGATGGGCGAGAGGCACTGGTAATATCGTTTTACGACAATTATCCCTTATCGCCGCGCTTTCACACGGCCGGCACAGGTTGGATGAACGCAAAGGGGAACGGGGTGTCATCATCGCAGCGATTTCCCGCAGTCTCCCTTGTTTACTCTAAAGCGGGCACTCCGGTATTTCAGGCAGTCAATGAATATCCGACAAGCGAATTTAACGTCAACAAATACGCATTGGATTATTCCATCGGTGACTCTAGTTTCTCGATCGAAAATGCAGAATACGGCAAGGGGGTTTTGGTAAAGGTCGACATACGTTCCCAACGGGGCCGGAGGATCAAGGGAGAATTCGAATGGCTCTTCGTAGAATCGGACCTGATGAAGCAATTGAACGGCCGACTGGCAGCTAACTGGAATATCGTCTCACCTCGTGCCGATGTCAGCGGCAAGATCGTGCAGGTCGGGCGATTCGGAAAGGCACGTAAGACCGTGCATTTCCGCGGGACGGGTTATCACGATCAGATCACAAGTGAGAACATTCATTACAAGAATCTGGACTCAAGACTTTGGGGGCGAGCCCATTTCATCGATTCAACCGTTGTTTTCGATCGACACGGTGGAGTGAGCGATCCTAATGCAGCCGGCCAGATCTTCTTGATCCGCAACGGGGAATTCGAGCACTGCTATGCCGAATGTACGGCTATAGGCCACAAGCGAACACGTTTGGGGCTTTTGATCCCGGAAATCGTACGTTTTTCTACCGCAAACGGTGTCTCGATCGAGATCCTTCCTAAAATACCGGTCCGCATGGGGGTCATAGAGGTCAAGATGCTTTGCGAGGTACTCCTGGGGATGCAGGATGGACCTGAACGAAGAACCGTCGGCCTGGTCGAGCTTGTGGATCCACGAAGAATGAATAGTTGGTTTTACAGGAGTTTGGCTGACCTTCAGATCGGACGATCCGGACGCTCGCCGATAATATAGTTTGACCCACTGCCTACCGGATCTTTACGGCAGTGCCGTAGGCAAGCACCTCGGTCGCCCCCTGAGAGAATTCCGTCGCGTCATATCGCATTGCGATCACCGCGTCTGCACCGATCTCGTGAGCGTGTTGGACCATCCGGTTGAACGCTTCCATTCGTGCCGCCTCGCAAACTACTGACCACTCCTCAATATTGCCGCCAGCAATCGATTTGATGCCGCCGATGATACCTCGGCCGATACCGGTGGCCCTCACAACAATGCCTCGGACGACACCCAAGTACTCGACCACCTGGCGTCCCTCGATGTCCATTCCGGTTGTGACGATCATTTTTTATGACCTGTGCTCTGAGAAAGTGGTAGCGCCTACGGGAATTGAACCCGTCTTTCAAGATTGAGAATCTTGCGTCCTAACCGATAGACGAAGGCGCCGTTATAAAGCGACGAACGGAAAGTATAGATCATCTAAGGAATTGAACGCAAACGAAACCGGTTCTAGAACTTTCGGTTTTCCTCAGGAAACAGATGCTCTAGCGTATCCGGCAGTTGGTCAAACTCCATTTTCGCCTCGTACGGCCGGAGCAGACCCTCGTCGCCCTCCATAAGCCAGAGCTTTTGCTCCTCTACAGAGCCAAGTATTACCGGCATTGCTTTTTCATGGATCGGCTTCATGAATTCATTCGGATCACAGGTGAAGACGGTGAATGAGTACCTATGTTCCCGGTTCTCGAACCATGTGCTCCACAGACCCGCCAATGCCATTGGCCTCCGTCCCTCAACAAAGATCTCGACGGGCGGCAGACCTTTACCCTTGACCGGCCACTCATAGAAACCGTCAATCGGGAAGATGCATCGCTTTCCCTTCTTCAGCAACGCGGGCCAGAGCTTTTTTTCATGCATCGTTTCGACTCTGGCGTTAAAGGTCGGGTATTTGGCCTCGAATTTGTAGGAGCCGTCCCATTGGCACCACCAACGGGCACAGACGGTCCTGATCTCGCCTTCAGGATGATGAGCCACGATCCATGCCGGTTCAGTCGGTCTCAGATTATACCGAGGAGTGAACTTATCCGGATGCAGCCACTGATAGATATGGTCCTTGTATGATTGAATCTCTGCCTGGCTAGCTCGTCCGCACATAAACCGAAGAATATAGCATTAACGCGACCTAATAAAGAGCGGGACATACGTACCTTGCTTTTGTTTGATGGGATTTTTAAACTAGTCATTTAGTCATCTCCATTGAAAAAACACTATGAGCCACAATTTGTTCAATACGCGGCAAACGTTTACTACTGGTAACGGCACCGAAGGAGTCTTTTACTCTCTTCCTCAGTTAGCATCCGAAGGGATCGGGGACACATCGAGGCTGCCGATCTCGATTCGGATCGTTCTGGAATCCGTCCTTCGAAATTACGATGATGGCAAAAAGGTAAGCGAGGCGAACATCCGTGCACTTGCTAACTGGCGGCCCTCGGCAGATCGGACCGAAGAGATTCCTTTTGTTGTGGCACGGGTTATTCTGCAGGATTTTACGGGAGTGCCGCTTCTTGTCGACCTTGCGGCGATGCGTTCGGCAGTAAAGAGGACCGGCGGCAACCCGGGTGTTATTGAGCCGCTTGTTCCTGTCGATCTGGTGATCGACCACTCAGTGCAGGTGGATTACGCCGGTAGTGAGGCAGCATATCGCCAGAACATGGAGATGGAGTTCAGGCGAAATGACCAGCGCTACCGCTTTCTGAAGTGGGGAACCCAGGCATTCAATGGCTTTAGTGTAATACCGCCGGGGATAGGCATCGTTCATCAGGTGAATCTCGAATATTTGGCTAAGGGCGTCTTCGAACGTGATGGCGTGTATTTTCCGGATTCGTTGGTAGGTACAGATTCGCATACAACGATGATAAACGGGGTAGGGATCGTCGGCTGGGGCGTCGGCGGTATCGAAGCCGAGGCGGGAATGCTTGGGCAGCCTGTGTATTTTCTCACTCCGGATGTTGTGGGTGTGCATCTGTCGGGCGAACTACCGCAAGGTGCAACAGCGACGGATCTAGTCCTGAGGATCACCGAAATGCTTCGCGAGGCAAAGGTCGTTGGCAAGTTTGTCGAGTTCTATGGCGAGGGAGCCGCAGCCCTAAACGCTACTGACCGTGCTACCATCGCCAATATGGCACCGGAGTACGGTGCGACAATGGGCTTCTTCGGTACTGACGAAAAGACGCTGGACTATTTTCGAAATACCGGCCGCCCCGCGGAGCAGATCGACACGATCCGCAATTACTATGTGGCTCAGGGAATGTTTGGTATTCCGAGAGCAGGCAAAGTTGATTACACGGTGTCGTTGGACCTAGACCTTGGAACGATCGTTCCGGCTGTAGCCGGTCCTAAACGGCCGCAAGACCGCATCGAACTTGGCGATCTTAACGCTAAGTTTGGAGAGCTCTTTGCAAAACCTGTTGCGGATGGGGGTTACGGCAAGCCCGCAGATTCGCTCAGGTCCCGATTCCCGGTCGACGGGGCAACTCTTGGCCACGGTGATGTTGTTATCGCGGCCATAACGTCGTGCACGAATACGTCGAACCCGTCCGTTATGATCGCCGCAGGAATTGTCGCCAAAAAAGCGGCCGAGCGGGGTATGAAGGTTCCCAACTATGTTAAGACTTCTCTTGCTCCGGGCTCACGTGTTGTGACCGAGTACCTTGAGAAGACAGGTTTGCAGCAGTACCTGAATGCGGTTGGTTTTAACCTCGTTGGATACGGGTGCACGACATGTATAGGAAACTCCGGCCCACTTGCTCCGGCGATCGAAAAGGCGATCGTGGATAACGACCTGATCACGGCTTCGGTGCTATCGGGGAACAGGAACTTTGAAGCGAGGGTCCATCAGAATGTTAAGGCGAACTTCCTTATGTCACCGCCGTTGGTAGTCGCATTCGCTTTAGCGGGGACCATCCTGGAGGATCCGTACAACGATCCCCTTGGTAAGGACCGGGACGGTAACGATGTTTTTCTGAGGGACGTGTGGGCATCGCTCGACGAAGTGCGCGAGGTGCTAGCCGCTGCTTTCGACCCGGAGACCTATAAGCGCCTGTATTCGGAATTTGCCGAACAAAATCCGCTCTGGAATGGAATAGAATCGTCTGTTGGTCAGATATACGAGTGGGACCCTGCGTCGACTTACATCCAGGAGCCGCCGTTCTTTGAGAATTTCTCGATGGAAACGGGTGAGTTTTCCAATATCCTTGGGGCCCGGGCATTAGCGATATTTGGGGATTCCGTAACAACGGACCATATTTCGCCTGCCGGTGCTATCAAAGCAAATTCCCCGGCCGGCAAGTACTTACAGGAGCTTGGGGTTGAGCCGGCGGACTTTAATTCGTACGGTTCTCGTAGAGGGAACGATCGTGTGATGCTCCGCGGCACCTTTGCCAATGTACGGATCAAGAACTTGATGGTCGCACCGACAGAAGGTGGCCTGACAAAGCATCAGCCTGACGGGACGGAAACCACCATCTATGATGCTGCGATGCGGTACAAGGCAGAGAGAACGCCATTGATGATATTTGCAGGAAAGGAATATGGGACCGGCAGCTCTCGCGATTGGGCAGCTAAAGGCACCGCACTTATGGGCGTAAAGGCAGTTGTCACCGAATCATTTGAGCGTATTCATAGATCTAACCTCGTCGGGATGGGCGTGCTGCCTCTTCAGTTCAATGAAGGCGTGACCGCACAGACACTGGGCCTCGACGGAACCGAGGTCTTTGATCTGATCGGCCTTGAGAGCGGGGAAGTTAAGCCTCGGCAGGAAGTAACCCTCCGGATCACTAGATCTGGTGGCGAAATCGTTGAGACGGCTTTAACGCTAAGGATCGACACGCCGATCGAGATCGAATACTACAAGAACGGCGGAATTTTGCCATATGTTCTCAAGCAGCTCATCGCCTGAAAGTTCTTGTAATAGTGTGGGTTGAATGTTAGATTTACGTATTATTTATTGGTTTTCGCTGTGCCGTCCCTTCCGGCCGTCTTTGAGGAGAAAAAAATGAAAAGATCGCTTTCGGTTGCCGTAATGGCTTGCTTGCTAGTTTCGGCATGTGTTCCGTCGTTCGCTCAAAGGGCGAAAAGCGACGATGCGGACTTGGTCAAGCCTTTGAGGACGGCCTTTGCTCGTGTCGAGGCTTACACAGAGGGCGTAGGTGCGTTGGTTCGCTGGTATATGACCGTCGAACGGCAGAACCTGGGATTCAATGTGTATCGCGTTACTACGGATGGTACTGAACTTGTTAACCCGACGGTGATCCTAAGTTCTTCAGGTAGGGCCGCTGAGGAACCTAAATACGGCGAAATGTATCAGGTATTCGATCCGGAGGGCGGGATCGGATCACGTTATTTTGTGAGAACGATCGGGCGGGATGGAAGGAATCTCGTAAGCCGGACCTCGTCAGCCTCGTTGGTCAAGGACATGGCAGCGACGACCGGACAAACCACCGACGAGTGGCTTGCAGCGTCGAATTCGCCGAACAGAAAACCTGACGCATTCGAAATGAACATGGAGCCTGAGTTGCGCGGCCTGGTCCAAGACTCGCTTCAGGCCCCGGATCTCACGACTCATAGATGGGTTGTTTCACAGCCAGGTGTGAAGATCGGAGTTCGACGGGAAGGTTTATACCGCGTGACCGCTGGTGAACTTGCGGCGGCCGGTTGGGATACTGAGGGAGATTCGTCAACATGGCGGCTCTTTACCGAGGGCAACGAACAGGCTATTACGGTCGGTTCGGGAAATGGCTACATTGAGTTCTATGGGCGTCCGATCGATACGGTTGAGAGCGACACCCGGGTTTATTATTTGATCTCAGGTACTGTCCCGGGGAAAAGGATGCGCACCAAGGTAATGCGGCCGGTCGGCGGTTCGTCGATCAACCCTTCGTACGCCGTTACGTCCGTCAGAAAGGAACGTACATCTCACGACAATACCATCATGAATGGCGACCTCGAAAATTATTGGGGCCGGGTCCTGACCTCTGATCCGACAACGTTTCCATTCACGCTTGTCGGGCCGACGTCGGACGGAATGGTCAATGTTCAGGTCAAGTTACAGGGTTATTCACCCAATACGCACCTTGTCAGGTTGGTCTTGAACGGCACTGAACTGCAGTCGCCGACCTGGTTTGGTTATGATGCCTTTACCGCGAATTTGACGGTACCTGCCAGCCTGCTCATTGATGGTACGAACAATTTGGAAATGAAGACCCTTAATCCGGGTGATTTCTCGTTGTTTGACTCGATTTCGCTGAAGCATAACCGACGTTATGTGGCTGAGCAGGGAAGAATAAATTTCTTTACGCCGAATTACCGCAAGGTTGATCTTAGCGGTTTCCCATCATCAAATATCAGGGTCTTTGAGACAACCTATGATGGAGATCCGATCGAGATAGTAGGACTTCCAATTCAGCAGGATGGGGCGACGTTCACGGTAAAAATGCCGTCGCACAGGAATATCGTCGGCTTTGGCGTGGATTCCAGCGGTGTGCTTGCTGCACCAATGATCGTTCCTAACTCCCCGTCGTCACTTACGACGAATACTGAGCCGTCTGATCTTGTGATCATTACGCATTCTGCCGCGGATTTTAAGGCCTCGTCGGAGACGTGGGCTGACTACCGCCGCGGTCAGGGCTACACTGCCACGGTGATCGATGTCGCAGATATTTTTGATGAATTCAGCTATGGTTCGACGAGTTCCGCCGCGGTCAAGAGCTTCTTGAACTATGCCTACACGACGTGGCATGATCCGCCGCGTTACGTTTTGTTGATGGGCGACGCGTCCTACGACCCGAGGAACTACGAAGGATTTGGCTATTGGGACCTCGTCCCAACGAAGAATGTGAGCCTGATCTTCGAGGAGACCGGCAGCGATGACGCGCTTGTTGATTTTAACAATGACGGCCTTGCCGAGATCGCCATAGGAAGAATCTCGGCACGAACGGCGCTCTCGATCGGCACTGCTTTAAACAAGACCATGGTCTTTGAGAACACTGCGAATCAGACGCTCGATCGGGGTGCTATTTTTGCTTATGATCTTCCGAGCGGATTCGATTTTGAAGGAATGAGCCAACAGCTTCGAAACGAATTGCCGCCGACCGTGCCTTCCGTCATGGTTTATCGAGGTGATGCCAATTCGGGTACTACGCTCCTGAATGAGTTAAACACCGGACGGTTTATTGCGAATTACTCCGGACACGGTTCTATCGGCTTATGGGCGTCAAGCTCGTTCTTTGCAAATAGTACCGTGCCGTCGTTAACAAATATCAACAAGCCAACCGTCTTTACGATGCTTACGTGTCTTAACGGATATTTCCTGCATCCATCGTCCTCGTTCGATTCGCTTGCAGAGAATCTTGTCAAGGCACCGAATGGAGGCGGACCGGCCACCTGGTCCTCGACCGCCCGAACGACGCCGGACCTCCAGTTACTGATGGGGCAGAGATTTTACAACAAGCTTGGTGAAGGAACGATCCCCAGGCTTGGTGACCTTATCAAGGACGCCAAGACCGCTATTCCGACGGGCGGTGACGTCCGCTATTCATGGATATTGCTTGGTGATCCGTTGCTAAGGGTTAGGTAGGAGTTTGTCCAGGAAATAAAAAGGGCGTCCCGATGCGGACGCCCTTTTTCAATTTTGAATACTCGCGGCAGGAGTCGAACCTGCGACTTCTTCCTCCGGAGGGAAGCGCTCTATCCACTGAGCTACGCGAGCATGAAAACCAATTGTATCATTTAGCTTCCTCGCGGGGAACGATCTTAATGGTCTTGATCTTGATCGGCTCGACCGGACGCTCGCCTTCTTTAGGCTGGACACCGGCGATCGTCCTTACATTGTTCATTCCGTCGATGACCTTGCCAAAGATCGTGTAGCGATTATCAAATCCGGCTTCTCGCTTGAGCGTAATAAAGAACTGCGAATTAGCGGAATTATTGTCCTGGCCCCGAGCGGCACCGACGATACCAGTGTCGTACTGAATGTCTGAGAACTCGGCATCGACGTTCGGCTTGTTGGATTTTCCGGTACCGTCATTTCTCGGATCGGCATCTTTCGACAGCGGATCGCCGCTTTGAATGACCGACTGGTTGATGCGATGCCAGGTCACCCCGTCGTATACGCCTTCCTTGGCGAGCTCCTTGAAACGGGCTACCATTTTCGGAGCAATGTTCGAGTAAAGCTCGATCTTCACGGTCCCGTAAACCGGGTTCTCCATTTCAATTACCGCGATCTCGGCGTCAGCCACAGGAGCTACACCTTTCTTGATGTCGGGCGAGCCGGGCTTTGCATTCGTTGCGGTGTTGCTGCCCCCGCCACACGAGAAGGCAAAAGCCGTGGAAAGTACTGTGAGGGTTAATAAAATATTTTTCATAGTCGGTCTATATGGTCTTTTCACTATCTAGAATTATCGTGACGGGTCCGTCATTGACCAGTTCAACATCCATCATCGCGCCGAATTCGCCGGTTGCGACATTTCGAACTGATCCGCGAGCCTTGTCAACAAAATAGTCGTAAAGCCTGGTGGCGTTTTCGCCTCCGGCCGCCGAGATGAATGACGGCCGGCGTCCCCGCCGGGTATCACCATAAAGCGTAAACTGAGAAACAACCAGCATTTCGGCGTCTAGGTCCGCGAGCGAAAGGTTCATTTTTCCGTCGGCGTCGTCGAATATCCGCAGGTTAACTATCTTATCGATGAGATAATCAGCGTCTTTGTCAACATCCACGGTCGAGACCCCGAGTAGTACCAGCAGGCCACGTTGGATCTCGCCGGTGATCCGCCCGTCGACGGTGACCTTAGCGCGCGAAACCCTCTGCACGACAGCTCGCATTACGCAGCTTCTTCAATATACACGCGGTTCATGACAACCGGTTCGAGCGGCTTATCGTTGTGGTTGCGCGGCACATTTGCGATCGCGTCAACTACATCCTGACCCTCGGTGACCTTGCCGAATTTCGAATAGCTCGGCGGCAGCGGGTAATCGACGTGCATAATAAAGAACTGCGAGCCGTTGGTATTCGGGCCCGAGTTTGCCATCGCGACGGTGCCTTTCTCATACGGCCCGGCGTAAAGCATCGTTCCGCGATCGATCTCATCATTGAACTTACCGCCCCAGGCGGACTCGCCGCCGTAACCTTCGCCTAGCGGATCGCCGCCCTGGATCATAAAATTGGGGATCACGCGGTGAAAGATCACGCCGTCGTAATAGTTCTTGCCGGCGAGAAGCCGAAAATTCTCGGTCGTTTTGGGTGCGTCCCCTTCGAGAAGCTCAAACTTGATCGTGCCTTTATTTGTTTCGATAACTGCAATTCGATTTGCCACTAATTATTCTCCTGATTCAAGATAAATCGCTCTATCGCGGCCGCTACGCCGCTTTCGTCGTTACTTAATGTTGTATAAAATTCGGCGCGTTCGAGCAACTTCGGGTCAGCGTTTCCCATAACGACCGGCGTTCCGGCGTACTCAAGCATTTCGATATCGTTGAAATTATCACCGATCACCATGACGTTCTCGTGAGTCAGTTGGTTGATCTCGGCGAGACGGGCGACGCCGTGACCTTTGGATGCGTCGGGCGGGAGAATATCGAGCAAAGTGAAATCGAGTTGAGGATAGACCGTCGCCAGCAGTGTCACAGTGTCGCCAAGTTCGCTTCGAAGGCTAGTTTCCAGATCTCGCATCGGTCCGCAGGCGCCTGAAAAAGAGATGTGAACGACACTTTCAGTAACAACGACCGCCTCTAATTCAGGAACATGTTCAACGCCCTGGCGGCCGGCCTCACCTCCATGAAGAGTCTCAGACCAGCGCAGGTATTTTTTTAGGGGAATGTTGTCCTCAGAGATCCGGTCGTACAAAAGCGTTCCTCTTCCATGAGGATCGACGCTGACCAGCGCATCGCCGCCGAACGCTTTGCCGACGCGAACGATTTCAAGGCTAGTCGCCCCGGATAGGAGGGAACAGTGTATGGTTTCCTCAGATGCGGCGAACTTAAGCAGTCCTCCGTTATGCGTGATCAATGGCGCATTCAACCCAAGATCGATGCCCACGGGCTGCGCATCGCGAAAACGCCGCCCGGTGGCGATCGTGACAAGAACGCCGAGATCCTCAGCCTTGCGGATCGCCTCGCGATTGCGGGCGGTAATTTCACCACTTGAGTTAAGTGTTGTGCCGTCCAGGTCAAGAGCGAGAAGCTTTATCATTGATTCGATTCACTTGCACGTTTCTCCTGACGTTCTTTCTCAAGCCATTGCTGGTACTTGGCTTTACCCTTTTCAAATTCTGCGGCCGAGGAATAGAACCAATGAGAACCATCGTTGGCGTCGACATTGCGAACGTAGAAGATGTAATCGTTCGGCGTCGGATTCAACGCGGCACGGATCGAGCTCTCGGTGACTGACGAAATCGGGCCCGGCGGCAGCCCGGTCTTGATACGCGTGTTGTAAGGTGAGTTCACCTCGAGGTCGCTCTTGTGGATGGTGCCATCCCACTTGCCCAGCATCTTCGCGATATAAACATTGGTTTGATCGATGCCCAGAGGGATGTTCTTCGCTAGCCGATTGTTAATGATTCCTGCAACTATCGGGCGCTCATTCTCAACGCTCGTCTCGGTCTCGACGAGCGAGGCAATAGTGACGATCTCGTGGGGCGTGCGGCCAATACTCTTTGCCTGTTGTGTCCATTCCGGCTTCCAGAACTTACGAAACTGATCGACCATCGCCTTTATTATCTCCTGCGGCTTGGAGTCTCGGGCCAAGCTATATGTCGTCGGATACATATAACCTTCGAGATTCTGGGCATTCGGCGAAATGTCTCGGATAAGGCTAATGTCGTCCATCATTGTGATGATCGCCTTGTCATCAATTGCCGGATTCTGAGGAAATTTCTCGGCGAGCCGCTTAGCGATATCGAACCTCG
>CAZJFB010000031.1:0-37623 GCA_964545145.1 uncultured Chloracidobacterium sp.
GATATGTTCAATGTGTGGAAACTGCGAAAATGCTAGTAAATTTGCAGCTTTACTATGAAAAATAGTTGAACATGAACAAAATTGAACATCCTGAACTTGGTGTGAATTGCGAGCGATGAAGAGACCGGTCAGAGTCGGGATGGCCGATATTTGTTATATTATCTAGCAGATGAGTGTTTACGAGGAACTTAACGATTCACAACAGTTTGCGTGCCGTGTGATCGCCGACCATGCGCGTTCGACGGCGTTTGCGATCGCCGACGGCATTTTGCCCGGCAACGAAGGACGAAATTACGTTTTGCGTAAGATAATGCGGCGAGCGATCTATCACGGCCGCGAACACCTTGGCCTGACCGAGCCGTTCTTTTACAAGGTCTGCGACCAGGTAGTTGACCATTTTAACGGTGCATTTCCCGAACTCGCCACGCAGCGGGATTTTATCGGCAAGATGGTTCGGCTCGAAGAAGAGCGGTTTGGAAACACGGTCACTGTCGGGCTCGGAAAGCTGAATGAGCTGGGGATATCGCCCTCGACGCCTAAGGACGACGACCTCTTTCTCTCTATCGGCAAGCTTTACGACACCTTCGGCACGCCTCGCGACCTGATCCGTGTTTTCCTCGAGGAAAAGGGCCTCGAATTTGAAGAGGATGATTTCAACGCCCGTTTTGACGATGCTCTTCAGACACTGCAGCAGCAATCAGGCATCGGCAAGACCGAACGCAAGAGCGAGATATCGCCCATTTATGCCGAAGTACTGGAAAAGGTCGGTGCGAATGTTTTTCACGGTTACGAGACGACGCTGATCAACGATGCAAAGGTAGTCGCTATTTTTGAAGGTGATAAGCAGATAGCCGCTCTCGGCGAAGGCTCACAGGGCAGCGTTGTGCTTGATCAGACGCCGTTCTATGCGGAAAGCGGCGGACAGGTGGGCGACTGCGGAAAATTGCTTGGCACGGACTCGATGGCGGCCGTGTCCGATACCTATTCGCCTGTTGCCGGATTGATCATCCACAAAGCGACGGTCGAAAAGGGCGAGGTCAAGGTAGGTGACACGGTCACGGCTTCGGTCGATGTAGTGAAACGCGACGCAACGCGCCGAAACCACACCGCGACGCATCTTGTACACGCAGCTCTCAGGGAAGTGCTCGGAACGCATGTAAAACAGGCGGGTTCGGTCGTCGCACCGAACGTTTTGCGGTTCGATTTTACGCATTACCAGCCGCTCGCTGACGCCGAGATCGCCGAGATCGAGGATCTCGTAAATCGGCATATTCTCGAGAACGAGCCGGTAAACACCGACATCATGGCCATCGAAGAGGCCATGCGCGGCGGTGCGATGGCGTTGTTTGGCGAGAAATACGGCGGCGAGGTTCGCGTGTTGTCGGTCGGTGACGGCAACTTCTCAAAGGAGCTTTGCGGCGGTACACATGTCCGTGCGACCGGAGACATCGGTTCGTTCAAGATAACGGCGGACGAGGCGATCGCCTCAGGCGTTAGGCGAATTCGTGCGATAACCGGCTTTGACGCGTTTGCGCGTTTCCGTGAGGATGAAAAGCTGATCACCGCTTCGCTCGGTGCACTCAATACGCAGCGTGACAACCTGCCAAACGCGATCGCCCGGTTACAGGAAGAGCTGAAAAAGACCCGTAAAGAGATGGATGACCTGAAGCTCAAGATCGCGACCGGCTCGATCGGCGGCGGGGCGTCGGCCGACGGAGACGAGGCCCGTGATATCGCCGGCATTAAGGTCCTTGGCAAGATCGTTGAAGGCCTCGACGGCAACGGTACACGTCAACTGTCGGATACGCTGCTGGCACGACTAAAGAGCGGCGTCGTCGTGCTCGGCCGCAAGGACGACGGAAAGGTCGGTATCATCGTCCGGGTATCGGATGATCTCACATCGCGAGTAAAAGCAGGCAACATCATTCGCGAGATCGCACCGATCGTTGGCGGACGCGGCGGCGGAAAGCCCGACATGGCCGAGGGCGGCGGCACCGAACCTGAAAAATTGTCCGAGGCTATCGAAGCAAGTTACGAGGTTATCGAACGAATTTTAGGTTAGGACTTTTGGACACAGATGAACACGGATAACGACATAAAAGCATCTGTGTGTATCTGTGTCCATCTTTGGTTAATTTTCTTTGAAGAGGCACTATGAGTGCAGTTTTACCAGTTCAAACTGACGAGATCATCTCCTTTAACCCGGCAACGGGCGAGGAACTCGGACGTGTGGTAATAACGTCTGCTGATAAGGTCAAGGAGGCGGTCGATCGATCCAGGACAGCGTTTCGAAGCTGGAAGACGACATCGTTCGCAGAGCGGAAACGCCTTGTCATGGCTGCTCGAGAGGTGATCCTCGCGGACATCGACGGCATCGCTCATCTAATTTCACAGGAATCAGGCAAGCCGTTCGGCGAGGCGATCTCGATGGAGATCGCACCCGTTCTCGACCTGATGCAGTATTTTGCACGCAACGCGGAGAGGCTGCTCAAGCCCCGCAAAATAGGTATCGGCCTTTACGCACTCCTCGGCCGCTCGTCAAAGATCGTCTATCAACCGCTCGGCGTCGTCGGCTTAATCCCGGCGTGGAATTATCCATTCTCGATCCCACTCGGCGAGGCCGTCATGGCTCTGATGGCGGGTAATACTGCGGTCATAAAGCCGTCAGAGCTGACGCCGTTCGTCGGGCTCAAGATCGGCGAGATATTTGAAAAGGCCGGGTTTCCGGAGAATGCAGTGCAGATCGTCTGCGGCGCCGGCGAAACTGGTGCGGCACTTGTCGAGGCTGCACCGGACAAGATCATGTTCACCGGCTCGGTCGCTACCGGCAAAAAGATCGCGGCCGCTGCTGCAAAAAACCTCACCTCGTGCGTGTTCGAACTCGGCGGCAAGGACCCGATGATCGTTTTTGCCGATGCAAACCTTGAACTCGCTGCGGGAGCGGCTGTCTGGGGTGCGTTCTGCAACAGCGGCCAGTCGTGCTCGTCGGTCGAGCGGCTTTATGTTCAAGAAAGCGTGGCGGATGAATTGACGAGAAAGATCATCGAGAAGACACGGCGGCTCAAGCAGGGAGTGGGAGACCGAGAGGATATTTCGATTGGCGCCATGTCGTCGGACCGGCAGGTGCGGATCGTCGAGGATCATGTCGAAGACTTTCGTGTGTCAGGCGCCAAAGTAGAGACAGGTGGACGCCGCAATCCTGATCTTGAAGGCTTGTTCTACGAACCGACGGTTATTTCAAACGCCAACAACGACATGCGTGCGATGCGGGAAGAGACCTTTGGCCCGACGCTGCCGATCGCAACTTTCACGACCGAGGACGAAGCGATCCGCCTCGCGAACGACAGCGAATTTGGCCTGACGGCGAGCGTCTGGACAGGCGATCACGCTAAAGGGAAACGAGTTGCCGAGCGTATCGAGGCCGGGTCGGTCTGCGTCAACGAAGTTCTCTATACGCACGGCATCGGACAGACGCCGTGGGGAGGATTCAAAAACTCGGGCCGCGGCCGTACTCATGGCCTCGAAGGGCTAATGGAACTCGTCCAGCCGCAGCACATTCACGTTAACCGCATCGCACTCGTGCCCGACGCCTGGTGGATGCCTTATTCTTCGAACGCCGTGGTGACATTTCGCAAAATGACGACCACATTCGCCAGTGGTTCGGTGATGAGAACTGCTGCTCTTGTGCCGCAGCTTCTCAAACGAGTGAAGGAACTCCTGAAGAAATGACCTCCAGAATGCCTGCCATATTTTTTGGCCACGGCAACCCGATGAATGCCATTACGGACAACGTCTATGCCCGCGATTGGGCTGAGATGGGGTGTTTGATGCCGAGGCCGAAGGCGATCCTCTGCGTCTCAGCTCACTGGTATATTCCGGGCCTGGCAGTCACGGCGATGGAGCAGCCGCGGACGATACATGATTTCGGCGGATTTCCCCGAGAGTTGTTCGAGGTGCAGTATACCGCTCCCGGCTCGCCTGAGCTTGCCGGACGAGTGAACGAGTTGCTTGACTGGAAAGCTGTTCTAGATGAGGGGGGCCAGTGGGGTCTCGATCATGGGACTTGGTCGGTGCTTTGCCATGTTTTCCCAGAGGCTGATATTCCGGTTGTACAGCTATCGATCGACATGAGACAGCGGCCGCAGTGGCACTACGATCTGGCAAAGAAGCTCACCCCGCTTCGCGACGAAGACGTTCTCGTCATTGGAAGCGGCAATCTCGTCCACAACTTACGGGCTTACGCCTGGGGTCGCGAGAATGTCGAGCCGAACGACTGGGCAGTCAGCTTCGAAGACTCAGCACGCAGGCTAATTGTGTCGGCTGACCACGGGCCACTTATCAATTATGCTTCGCTTGGCGACGATGCGGTGATGTCGGTGCCGACGCCGGACCATTACCTGCCGCTGCTGTATGTTCTGGCCTTAGCTGACAAAAATGATGCGATCACCTTTCCTGTTGAAGGATTCGAAGGCGGGTCCATCTCAATGCTGACGGTTCAGGTGGGCTGAAGTTCTAGGACGCGATCTCGGTCGAGGCGGACGTTTCGCCAACGGATTCTTCACCACGGAATGTCTTTATCCAAAGAAGGTGTATGGTTACGCCCACCGCAATTCCCCCGAGCAGCAGAACCACCCAAAGCCGGGCTCCGATCATCCATATGCTGAAACCGATAGACGCCCATAGTATGAAGATCGTGCTGATCTTCTGCCTGATCGATATTCCGCGCCCGGATCTGTAATTTTGAATATACGCGCCGCACCAGCGGTTATTGATCAGCCATGTGTGAAAGCGTTCGGAGCTTCTGGAATAGCAATACGCCGCCATCAGTAAGAATACCGTGGTCGGCAGGAGCGGTAGGAACATTCCAAGCACGCCAAGGCCGACACACACGGTGCCGGCAAAGATCAGGAGTGCTTTTCTAATATCCATCAAAAATCCTCGCCGCGCAGTATACCAAGATTTGCCATGATTTTGAATAGCAGCCGGGCCGAGAGAACAAAAACGGGGAGCGTTGAAACCGCTCCCCGTGAAATAAACACAAACCGAATGTTACTTACGGTCTGACAACATAATCCGGCCAGCAGGAGGTCGGATTATAGTAGAGCTCAAGCAGCCGCATTGCTTCCTCATTAAATGAGGTCGCACCCGTGCGGCCGCCCGTTTCGGGATTGAGGATCTTACCGATCTGGTCGCGCATGCCCTCCAGATGGACGCGTGTCGCCTTATCGGCGGCTCGAGCCACGGCGGCACCGATGGCCGCATTTAAGGCACGCAATTCCGAACGGTAGTATGCCCGCTCGTCACCGCTGGTGATGAAGTTTGCGGCAAAGCCGGCGGGAAGTCCCTGCGGAGCGGCAGCCGGCGGTGCATTGAGTTTATTGTTGGCGACATCAAGGTACGCACGCTGGAGATTGCGGCGATACGCATCAACCGTCACCTTCGGAGCATTCAACTCTTTGAAGATCCCGCCGCGAACGTCGCCGAGAAAGTCAGCAGGCTGATATGCAGCGTCCCCGTCGAGAGCTTGCTGCTCGACCATGCGGGCGAAACGCGAACTCGACAATAGATTGTTGAGCACGCTGGTCTGCGAATTGCGGATACGGTTAAGTGCCCCGATCGGTTCGATCTTTCGCAGGATGTCCTTGTCGATCTGCCATGTTGGCGACGCAAAGGCGTTGTCGTTGAGGAATTTCACGGCCTCAACCTGACGGGCTTTCGGTACCAGATTGAATCGCACACCGTTTTGGCCGATGTGTTTTTGCTGACTATTGTAACCCCCAACGATAGCGACCACATGATTCATCTCAAGCCCCCACTGTCCGAGCATTCGGCCATAGATCTCGGCCATGTCGTCGTAGGTATCGCCCTCCTGAGTCGTCGTCGCGGGTGCGATGAGCTTAGCGACACGCTGGAGGTTCTTGAGCCCGAGTGTGCTCGACTTGACTGCGTCGGCATCTCCGACCGCTTCTGTAAGCTCACCGGGATCGCTTCCTGCCGAGCCGTCTGTCGAGAATCGAAGCCACGGCTTTGTGTCCTGCTCCTTGGCCCATTCATTCAACGTTGCTCGCTCAGCGTCCGGAGACTTTGCATTCGGTATCGGCTTGTAGCCCCACATCGTCGCCCATTTATCGTACGGGCCAATGTTTGGAATGAGATCTTCCAGAGCGATGCCATCCTCAGGCTGCGCAACATAATTAAATCGCGAATAGTCCATAAGGGTAGGCGTGTGGCCCATCGTTTTGACCCATTCCTTGTCGCGGACTTTAGCTTGGTCGTACGTCGAACTTGCTTTCATGTTGTGCTGAAATCCGAGCGTGTGCCCGACCTCGTGCGCAACAACATACTCTACGAGTCGTCCCATCAGGTCATCCGGCATCGGGAACTTCTGAGCACGCGGATCCAGCGGCCCGACCTGTGTGAAATACCACGAACGCTGCAGGTTCATGATGTTGTGGTACATCTGAATGTCAGATTCGAGGATCTCACCAGTTCGCGGATCGTTAATGTGCGGCCCTGATGCATTCTCGATGGTCGACGGCAGCCAGCGAATAACCGAATAGCGAGCATCTTCAGGGTCGAAATTCGGATCCTCCTTTTTCGAAGGCTGGGGTTTGGCAATGATCGCGTTCTTAAAGCCAGCGGCCTCAAATGCCCGTTGCCATGCTTCAACGCCTCGAATAGTGTACGGCACGAGCCATGCGGGCGTTGCGCGGTCGACGTAGTAAACGATCGGCTTTACCGGTTCTGAAAGCTCAGCATTGGGATCTTTCTTTTCGAGTCTCCAGCGAGTAATGAACGTCCTGGTCTGAGCACGATGCTCCGGCCGTCCAAAGTCCATTGTGTTGACCGAGAAATAACCGACACGTTCGTCAAAGAGACGCGGCATCATCGGATTTTCGGGCAGCTTAACCATACTGTGGTGCAGCACGACCGTGGCGCTTCCCGGCGGCATTCCCTGCTGGGCAGCACCACCTCCGGGCCCGCCCGCACCACCGGCTCCGCCCGGCGTCGCGGCCCGTGTGTAAGTCATCGACGAGCGGGCCTCGATATTGGTCGGAAATGCAGAGATCCTTTCGATGTAGGACCTGGCCGCGTCAAGAGCAGTTGCGTTCAGGCGTTGACGGGCGCTCAGCTCAAATACGTCAGTATTGAATAGGCGAGTGACGTCGATCACGACAGATTCATTGGGCCCGAATGCGGCGACGGGAAATGCCATGATGATCGAGTCGTTGTTCGAATTCTGCACCGCCTCGGCGATGGGCAGTGCGGGATTAGCAACGATGCTGTAATTAATATTACGAAGGAACACTCGGTTTTCATTTCTTTCCCACCTGACGACACGCCGCGCCAGTGCCTGGCCACCGTAACCAACTCCGAGCGTCGTCTTGGCGATCTGGGTGACCAACAGAAACTCCTTGTCCAGCTGATCTTTCGGGATCTCGTAAAAGTACTTGTCCTTGATCTGGTGAACCTTAAAGACGCCATCTTTTGTCTTGGCGTCCTTAGTAATGACCTTTTCATAGGGTTGCGGATCTTGAGAACCCGCCCCGGGCGCGCCGCCCGGACGTTGAGCTCCCGGAGTTGCCGGCGGCTCATCCTGAGCATTTAGAACGAGCCCGCCTATGGAGAGGCAGATGCTCACAATCAAAACGCGAATCGCGATCGCTTTCATTAAATCAATTCCTCCTGAAAGTACTGTCGGTTCGTAACGGATCGGCAGAATCGGACACCCGTGCCTCTGGCACACACGTTTATGGACGCGTACCCGATAAATGAAGTCCTACTAACTGCCGTAAGCAAAATTGTCTATTCAAAAAAAGGTGCGAAAAAGTTTTGTAACACCAAATTGACAAGGATGCAATGTCAGCGACTCGATTGGAGCATTCTGCAAATATCGACCGGTTCGATTACACTAGGTACCTATGAGCAGCAAGATCAAGATCCTCGGGATCGCAGGCAGCCTTCGCCACAATTCGTACAATCGGGCCGCTCTCAATGCGGCCGCCGGCCTCGTGCCGGAGAATGCCGAAATTGAGATGTTTGACCTCAATGGGATCCCTGGATTTAACGAGGACATCGAACAGCCGGCGAAGATCACCGAACTTAAGGAAAGGCTGCGAGCCTCCGATGCCGTACTTTTTGTCACTCCCGAATACAACTATTCGATACCGGGCGTCCTCAAGAACGCCATCGACTGGGCATCGCGTCCATACGGAGACAGCGCCTGGGAAGGCAAGCCGTGTGCGATAATGGGAGCGTCCTCCGGCATGATCGGAACTGCCCGCGCTCAATACCACTTGCGCCAGACGCTGATTTTTTTAAACATGTTCCCGATCAACAAACCTGAAGTCATGATCGGGAATTGCGCCGAGAAGTTTGATACCGAAGGCAATATTATCGACGAGAAGACGAATAGCATTATCGGAAAGATGCTGACGAGTCTCGTCGACTGGACGGGGCGGGTCGGTTCAAAGTAATAGCCGTCGAATTCAGTGCAATCCCGCGATCGAGACAATAGCAGCGAGGACGCGTTGGGTGCCGCGATAACTGTCGGTCGTGTCGAAACTCTCACCGAGCGAGTGAGCTCCCCGCCAAATACCGCCAACCCCGATCGTGACCGCGGGTATGCCGTATCGCACTGGCATTCCTGAATCGGTACTGCTTGACGTCAGATTTGAGGGAATTCCCAAAGCTTTGTCCACAGCGAGTATCGTCTTAACGATAGGTGCGTCGGGAGCCTGACGACTGACCGGCCGCTCGCCGATCAATTGAACCTCGACCGTGACCCTTGTCGCATCGCGCCTAGCGGCATTTTCTTCCGCAAGGGCCGACTGAATAGCCTGCTTGAAGCTTGTGTCGAGTCTTGACAGCTCCACGGCACTAACGGACCGCAGATCGACTTCCATCGAAGCGATCTGGGCGATCGAATTTACAGTAGTTCCGCCTTCGACGCGGCCTACGTTGTAAGTCGTTCGGGGGTCGACCGGGACTTTGATGCGAGAGATCTTTTCGATGGCTCGCCCGAGCGCGTGAATGGAGCTCGGCCTACCGAATTCGAGATAGCTGTGGCCACCGGGACCGCGAAAAGTAACGCGGTATCGATTGCTGCCGATCTCTCGGTTGACAATGTCGTAGCCGCCGGCGTCGAGGCCGATGAAGTTTTTTATTTTGTCCTTCATCTCCTCGTTCACCAAGTGGCCGATGCCCCGTAGATTTCCAAGTCCCTCCTCGCCGACGTCGGCAACAAAGACTATCGAGCTCCGGGTCTCGATCTTTGCTTCATTCAACGCCCGAACAACCGCGAGCATTACGGCCAATCCGCGTGCATCGTCCCCGATCCCGGGGCCAATTAGCATCTGCCCCTCGCGTTTTACCCGCACGTCCGTACCCTCCGGAAATACACTGTCCAGGTGGGCGGCGATCACGACCTTCGCCGAAGGATCCGTACCAGGACGCTCACCAATGACGTTGCCGATGCCGTCGATCCGCACGTTCTTAAGTCCAAGCTCGGTGAATCGCTGCTTGTAGTATTTGGCCCGTTCCTGTTCCTTGAACGGTGGAGCTGGGATCTCAGTGGTCCTGATCTGTTCGGCGATAGTTTCGGATTCAACTGTTTTAAGGAATTCCAGGGCCTGCCGGACCTTCGGAAGTTTTAAGATAGCTTCCGGATTCTGGCCTGAAACCAAGGCAAAGTTAGAAATGCAGACGAACGCAAGCAATAAGACTCTTTTCATGTTTACTTGATCGCGATCGGATTAATAATTGCCTGCACACCGCCCGTGATGCGTGCCGGGCCGAGTACGAAAAGGAACTCCCACGCCCGGTCCTTGACCATTTCTTCCGTGTTCATATTTTCGAGCAGGTGAATGCCGTTGAGAGCGATGAGAATCTGGTGGACCTCGTAAATTCCGGCGTCCTTCTCAAATGGCAAAACCTCAAGGTTGGGAGTGTCCGTGCCGACCGCCGCGACCCCGAGCGAAGCGAGATACCTGGCTCCGTCACGTCCGGGGCCCGGACCGGAAGCGACCCAACGTTTATTGTCCTTGCCGAGTAGTTTTGTCCAACCGGTGTAGAAAAGTACAACGTCACCTTTGCCGATCTCCTTGATGCCCTGGCGTTTCATTGCACCTTCGATCTCTGTTCGGTTGAACGCGGTGCCTTCTTTAACGATCTCAGTATTGAAGTACCCGGCCATATCAAGCAGGATGCCCCGTGTCGCGATCGCCGGCACATTTTCGACGCCAAGCTTCTTAAGGCCGTCTGCCATTACAAAATCCGCTGCCTTGTTGCAGTTAAAATAAAGATTGTCGATCCCGATGTGGCCGAGGCCGTCGATCTGCGAACCGACGCCGGCCCAGCCATTAATGATGTCGTCGTTATAAGTGGTTTTGCTTGCACCGAGGCTCAAGCCCCCGGCTTGCCCGGGTTGAAGAACAGTTATCTCGAAAGTCCGCGTACCGTATGCCGGCGTATCCTTATTCGTCTCGATCCCGAGGCGATAGGCCTTACCTTTTGTGACAAGTTTGGCCGCCGAGAGAGTTTTCTCAGGCGTAACGTAATTCATGTTACCGATCTGGTCGTCAGGGCCGAATCTCGACGCCGTCGCGCAAGGCTTTTGTTGAGCCACTCCGCTTACAACGACGAGTCCTAGCCATGAGGCGACACCAAGCGTCCTAGCAACAGATATTTTTGATAAGATCATTGTCCTCCAAGACCTCTTTAGGAACTCCATTTTCTAGTTCTGAAATTCCGCGACAACCGGTGCGTGATCGGACGGCTTATCGAGGGAACGAGTCGATTTGTCGACCCTGCACTCGATGCATTTGTCAGCAAGCGACGGTGATGTCCAAATGTGGTCGATCCGAAGCCCTTGATTGCGCTGCCAGGCCCCAGCCCGATAGTCCCACCAGGAGAATTCCTGTACATTGCCGTTGATCTTTCGAAATAAGTCGACAAATCCCCACTGCCTCACATATTCGATGGCCGCCCTCTCCGGTCTTGAAAAATGCAGCTTGCCGGCGTAGCCGACCGGATCCCATACATCAAGCTCGGTCGGGGCCACGTTAAAATCACCGCAAAGCAGAACATCGTTGGCGGCCTCACAGGTCTCGTCGAAAAACCGTCGAAGCCGCATCAGCCAATCGAGTTTGAATTTGAACTTGTCAGATCCGATCTCGGTTCCGTTTGGAATGTAGGTGTTTACAATGCGAATGCCTTTGACCGTCGCGGCTATCATGCGCTTTGGCGAGTCGTCCTTATCATCGGGGAAATTCTTCCGAACATCTTCGATAGTATATTTCGAAAGAATCGCAACACCGTTGTAGGATTTTTCGCCCATAAAGACAGCCTCGTAGCCGGCTGCTTTGAGTTCGAGGGCCGGAAAACCGTCGTCAACTGTCTTTATCTCCTGCAGACAGACTATGTCTGGCTGAGCGGTCGCTAGCCATGCGAGCAACTGCGGCATACGGACGTTTATCGAATTTACATTCCACGTCGCTATCTTCATGCAAAAGATTTCACCACAGACGTCTTCGCGACACAATCTACGCCGGGTCTAACGCCCGGAATTCCGCTCCCAGAAAACACCGTCCGAAAAGCCTTGGATCGACCTGTCAGTTTCAGCCAATTCCAGCCGCTTCGCGGCCAAAAGACAATGTTCTTCGTCGGATTCAATTGCAACGAAGCCCCGGCCGAGTTTCCTCGCGACGACCGCGGTCGTCCCACTTCCCGCAAACGGATCGAGGATCAGATCTCCGGGGTTGGTACTGGCGAGGATGACCTTGGCGAGTAGTTTCTCGGGCTTTTGCGTCGGGTGATCAGTGTTCTCCGGCATAGACCAAAAGGGAACCGTTATGTCGGTCCAAATATTGGATGGATGAGTATCGCGATAGTTGCCGTCCGGCGACTCTCTCCAGTCCTTTGGCTCCCCATTCTCGCGATACGGAGCCCGAACGCGCCGGCGGTTCTTTACTGCATTGAGATTAAAAGTAAAGTCGTCCGAGACGGTAAAAAACCAGATATCTTCAGCGGCATTCTTCCAGTTCGACTTTGCCCCACGACCTTTTTCTCGTTCCCAGGTGATTCGATTCTGCAGCTTGAGGTAACGCGATCCGACCCGTTGAATAGCGGCTGAGGAGCGCCAATCGCCGCAGATATAGACAGATGCCGTCGGTTTGAGAAGTGGTACGCAGAGACACAGCCACGAATCCAACCACGCCTCATATTTCTCGTCATCCGAGCGTTTGAACCGTGTTGACCCAAACCTTTTGGTCAGATTATACGGAGGGTCAGCAAATAGAAGGTCGAAGTGATGATCGCGAATGGTCCGAAGCACTTGGAATGAGTTACCGTGGATCAGCAGATCCCGCTCATTTCGTAGGTCCATCACGTGTTCTTCGCGAATGAGTCGTGCACGAAGGGAATCCGTACTGGTCGCCCTAAGATCGAGCGTTCGATTACGAGGAGCTCTTTGTTTACCGATTGCCTTTTTCATACGAGGTCGACAACCGAACTTTAGCACATCGGGGCGTTTGTTAAAGGGCGTTTGCGTAGCTGTCAGCGCGTCCTTGACCCTAAAAAAGGGCGCGTGATACTCTTATATCTTTTGAGAACTTGGGCGCTTTTTGCTCTGTTCACACCGTAGAAACGGTCAAATAAGAATATGCATCTGCTGGCCTTTGCCGATACAATTCAGCTATTTCCTGACGGGACCCTTTTCATACATGTCGCGCTCATCCTGATCATGATCTGGGTACTGAACCGAACACTCTATCGGCCGATCAACAAGATCATCGAATCGCGTGAAAAGAATAAGGGCGGACATTCGAGCGAGGCAGACGCCTTGCTTAAGGACGTCAGCGAAAAAGAGGCTCGCTACACGCGGGAAATGCTCGATGCCCGCTCTGAAGGGTACGAGCTGATCGAAAAGGTCCAGAAAGAGGCTTCGGCGGAACGTGAGAAGAAGTTGGCCGACGCGAAATTGGAGACGGCACAGAAGTTCGAAAAGGAGAAAGCAGAACTCGAGAAACAGGCGGCAGAGACGAGGGCAACTATTGCCACTGATGCTGAAAAGCTCGCTGACTCGATCGCCGCAAATATTCTCAAGGCCTGATCTTTCGAAGATACTGCAATATGATTGCATTCATTACGAGTTTTATCCTTCTTCTTGCCGGTTCTGGCGGCGGGGGCGGATTCACGCAATTCTACAACGAGTGGTTCAACATTCCTGGCTTTGAGCTTTGGAAATTCATCAATCTCGGTATCTTTGTCGGGCTCTTGATATATCTTCTGAAAAAGCCTTTAGGAGATGCATTCAAAGCAAAACGTGAGTTGATCCGTGCCGAGTTGATCAAGGCAGAGCAGGAAAAACAGGCTGCACTGGCTAAACTTACCTCCGCGGAGGCAAAGCTGGCCCAGCTTGAGGCTGAGAAAGAGAACGTTCTCCGAAAGGCTAAAGAAGAGGCGGCCTTTGAGCAGAATCGTCTTGCAGAGCAGACGGATGAGGATGTTGAGAGGCTCCGCAACCAGACCGAGGCAGAGATCGTCAGACTCGCCAATCAAACGCGAGCAGAGCTCAGGCGATTCTCGGCAGAGGAAAGCATTCGTCTGGCCGAGGCCAAGCTTCTTGCCCAGATCGACGGTGGTACCGATGCCCGTCTCGTTAAGGCAAGCATCAGCGAGATCGGAGGGCTGAATTAGTATGAGCAGCGAGACAATTGCCCGACGATATTCGATAGCACTTGCGGACGTGGTCCTTAAAAGCGGTGAAGCCGAGACGGTGAAGGCTGAGCTTTCGACGCTGGGCGACCTTTTCGGCCAAAGCAGCGACCTTCAAGCTGTTTTCACCAATCCGTCGATCGCCCATATCAACAAAGAGAAAGTACTCGACAGTCTTATCGCAAAAACTAAGCCCACTAAGACGACTGCGAATTTTCTAAAGGTCCTACTCAAGAATGGGCGTATTGCTGAGCTGGGGCATATCAACGAGAAGTTTGCGTCCGTACTCGAGGAACGCGGCGGTGTCGTTTCGGCGGAGGTCACCTCTGCCCGCGAACTGCCGGCTGACGAACGCGCGGAATTTGAAAGAACGCTTGCGGAATTGACCGGCAAAAAGGTCCACGTGAATTACGCAATTAACAAGGACATTATTGGAGGGGTTGTCGCACGGATCGGTTCGACGGTATATGACGGCTCCGTACGATCGAAATTAGAGACCCTTAAAGAACAATTGGTTAACGGTTAAAGAAAATGGAAGCAATTAAAGCTAACGAGATCAACGAGATCATTCGTGCACAGATCGAGAATTTTGACGCCAGTATGACCGTCAATGAGGTTGGAACGGTCATCAAGGTCGGCGACGGTATCGCTGAGATCTATGGTTTAGAAAAGGTCATGGCCGGTGAGCTGCTCGAGTTTCCCCATGGCGTTCGCGGCCTGGCCCTCAACCTTGAGGAAGATAAGGTCGGCTGCGTGCTCTTTGGTGATTTTCAGAAGATCAAAGAGGGTGACGAGGCAAAGCGTACCCGACGAATCATGAGCGTGCCGGTTGGCGACGCGATGATCGGCCGAGTCGTCGATGCTCTCGGAAACCCGATCGACGAGGCCGGTGATATCGTAACTGACACGTATTTTCCGGTTGAGCGTATCGCTCCTGGAATCATCGACCGTCAACCGGTGAAGGAGCCGCTCCAGACCGGCTTAAAGGCGATCGACTCAATGGTGCCGATCGGACGTGGGCAGCGTGAGTTGATCATCGGCGACCGACAGACCGGTAAGACGGCAGTCGCTATCGACACGATCATTAACCAAAAAGGCAAGGACGTGATCTGCGTATACGTCGCGATTGGGCAAAAGGCCTCGACGGTCGCTCAGGTACGGCAAAAGCTCGAGGAATATGGCGCGATGGAATACACGATAATCGTCAACGCATCGGCCTCTGACCCCGCGGCGATGCAGTTCTTGGCCCCGTATTCTGGCTGCGCAATGGGTGAATACTTCCGCGACAACGGCCGTCATGCTCTGACGATCTATGATGATCTGTCAAAGCAGGCCGCAGCATATCGGGAGATATCGCTCCTGCTGCGTCGTCCGCCGGGCCGCGAAGCTTACCCGGGTGATGTTTTCTACCTCCACTCACGTCTTCTCGAGCGTGCGGCCAAGATGTCGGACGCTCGCGGCGGCGGAAGCCTTACCAGCCTTCCGATCATCGAAACACAGGCCGGCGACATCTCGGCGTACATCCCAACCAACGTTATCTCGATCACGGACGGCCAGATCTTCCTCGAGTCGGATCTTTTTAACTCGGGCGTGCGTCCAGCTATCAACGTGGGCAACTCGGTTTCCCGCGTCGGCGGTTCGGCACAGATCAAGGCGATGAAGCAGGTTGCCGGTACGCTGCGTATCGACCTTGCTCAGTTCCGTGAGTTGGCAGCATTTGCACAGTTTGGTTCCGACCTCGATAAATCGACGCAGGCCCAACTCGAACGCGGACGCCGTCTGACCGAGATCCTCAAGCAGCCGCAATATGTTCCGATGGAGGTCGAGGATCAGGTATTTATCATTTGGGCCGTTACGAACGGACTCGCTGATGACGTCGAGGTCGCTGACCTGAAGCGTTTCGAAGAGGATCTGACTACCTTTGTCAAGAGTTCGCATCCTGGGGTCCTCAACACCCTCCGCGACAAACGAAGCATAGACGACGAACTCAAGGCACAGATGAAGGAAGCGGTTGAGGACTTTAAGGCGACTCGTTGGGAAAGCGCGGCATCAGCAGCGGCGTAAGCAGTAAACTTTAGAGGGTGACCGGTCTATTGCCTGTCACCTTGCTATTCGTTACCTGTCACTGAATTATGGCAAGTCTTTTAGACATGCGCCGACGTATCAAGTCGGTCAAGAACACTCAGCAGATCACCAAGGCGATGAAGATGGTCGCGGCGGCGAAGCTTAAGCGTGCACAGGACCGCGTGACCGCATCGAGGCCGTTTGCGGGCAAGATGAGCGAGGTCCTCGGCGGACTAAGCTCGAAGGTCGCAGGCGAATTCTCACATCCACTGCTCGATGAACGCGGGGACAGCAAGTATCTGGTCGTGCTGATCAGTGCGGATAAGGGCCTGGCCGGGGCATTCAATGCCAACGTGATCAAGGCCACTCAGGCGTTTCTCAAGGAGAACAGCGATAAACAATCGTCGATGGTCGCCGTGGGACGAAAGGGCCGTGACTTTTTCAAGCGTCGCGAGATCGAATTGGCTGATGAGTACATCGGACTTACCGGCAGTGGTCAGGTAAATCATGCCGACGCCGTTGAGATCGCAAATAAACTCATCGGCACTTTTACCGAGGACACGACGATCGACAAGGTGTTTGTCGTCTTCACCGAATTTAAGACGGTTCTTTCCCAAAAGCCGGTAATTCAGCAATTGCTCCCGATCCCGAAGGCCGCGGCCTCCGCGGGTGAGGAATCTGTTGGCTCAGAAGCTGAGTATATCTATGAGCAGCCGGCAGCGGAGATCTTTGGACGGCTGTTGCCGAAGCAGGTTGAGACCCAGATCTATCGCGGAATGCTCGAGTCGGTTGCATCGGAACAAGGTTCGCGGATGACCGCAATGGACTCAGCCTCAAAGAATGCGGGTGAGTTGATCGATACGCTGACCCTAAACATGAATCGTATTCGTCAGGCCGCTATCACCAAGGAGATCATCGAGGTCGTTTCTGGCGCCGCAGCGGCCTAACGACGGTTCGACAAGTCTAAAAAGGTTAAAAGCCGGACTCGGATACCGTCCGAATCCGGCTTATCGCTTTGAACTTAAGGTCGAGTTAGTATATTCTTTCCCTGCTTTTCAGCTTTCAGAGCAAAATCTAATTCTTCAGGAGGAACTCCATGTTAGGGATTCTAGGCTGGGTATTGGTACTCGTTGGGACTATTTGGCTTGTTGTCACGGCTATTCAAACGGGTGCCGACACAAAGGACAAGGTCATTTGGGGGCTAGTTAATTTCTTTTGTCAGCCGCTCGGCGGCATCATCTTTTACGTACTCAAGAAGCAGGGAATGATCCCTCTGCTGCTTGTTATCGCCGGTTGGATCATAATGGTCGTGGGCGGCGGAATGAATTTCTCATTTGGCAACTTGCCCAACTAATGGCGCCAAGTACTGTGGTAAACCAGTGGCGCGAGCGTCTGTGGACGTTCGCGCCTGTTTTTGTTTGGATAGGCGTCATATTCTTCTTCTCAAGCCCTCAGGGAGCGATGTCCGAAACATCGAGGATCATCGGCCCTCTAATAAATTTCTTCTTCCCCGATATGGCGGAGGTAAACCGCCAGATGATCCACGCGTATGTGCGCAAGACCGCTCATTTCACCGAATATGCGATCCTCGCATTCCTTGCGATCAGAATGTGCACTGCAACTCCCTCGTTGGTCCGGTGGCGGTACGTGCTGCCGATATTGCTGGTCGCTATGATAGCGTCGCTCGATGAGTTTAATCAGAGCTTCATTTCTACCAGGACCAGCTCCGCTTGGGACGTGCTTCTGGATATAAGCGGCGGCGTGACAATCACGGCATTCCTTTGGCTTATTGGACGCCCAAGGGTACGATCCTGATACCTGCTGCCAACCGGCTACACAAAGTGAAAAACTTCCAATTCCGGCAACTTTGTGTCATATTTTATCGTTAAGGACTATACCAAGGAGATCTATTAATGAGCATTATCGACAAGATAAAACAGGAAGCCCTGAACCAATTCATTGAGGTCATCGAGTGGCTGGATAACACAGGTGACACGATGGTTTATCGCTTTCCAGTGGCGGGGCAGGAGATCAAGAACGGCGCCCAATTGATCGTCCGCGAGTCGCAGTCAGCCGTCTTCGTATTTGAGGGCCAGGTCGCAGATGTCTTTTCGCCGGGCAAGTACACGATCGACGGCGGAAATACGCCAATTCTCTCAAAGCTCGGTGCGTGGAAGTACGGCTTCAATTCCCCTTTCAAGTCCGAGGTTTATTTTGTTAACACAAAGCAGTTTACGGATATGAAATGGGGCACTTCTAACCCGATCATGCTCCGGGATGCTGACTTTGGAATAGTACAGCTTCGCGCATTCGGTGCCTACAGCCTCAGGGTCGCGAGTCCTGGCGACTTCATTAAGGAGATTGCCGGTACTAACGCACATTTCAGCACCGATGATATTGAGGGTCAGCTAAAACGTGCGATAGTTACAGAATTTTCTGATGCGATCGGCGAGATGAAGATCCCGGCTCTTGACCTCGCGTCACAGTATAAGGAACTCGGCGATAAGATCCGCGGACATATAAATGGTGATTTCTCGACTTACGGCCTTGAGGTCACGAAATTCTATCTCGAGAATGTGAGCGTCCCGGAAGAGGTGCAGCAAGCCATTAATAAGCGAGCTGCCATGGGTGCGATCGGCAATGTCGACCAGTATATGAAGTTTCAGGCAGCAGACGCGCTTCGCGACGCTGCACAAAATGAGGGCGGCGGAGCCGGTCTCGGAGCTGGTCTCGGTGCGGGTTTTGCGATGGGTAATCAGATGGCGAATGCCTTTGGCGGCGGCGGTCAGGGGGCTCCTGCCGCGCCTGCGGCACCGACCGTTGCGTGCCCGTCGTGCGGCAAAGCGAATGCGGCCGGAGCTAAATTTTGTGCCGACTGCGGTGGAAAAATGGAGATAGCTCAGGTTCCGTGCGTAAAATGCGGAGCGAACCTTCGCGAGGGGGCCAAGTTCTGTTCGGAGTGTGGAGCGACGCAGGAAAAGGCAAAATGTGTTAATTGTCAGTTTGAATTGGCTCCCGGTGCAAAATTCTGCCCCGAGTGCGGAACCAAGACGGACGCTGCGTAAAGGGTATTTTGTTTAACATTTCAGGGCCTTCGGACACAGTTCGGAAGGTCCTTTTTATTTATCACGACACAACGGCGGGCTTATTTATTCACTGATACCGGCGTGTCCGGGTTATCCGCTTCGATTCGAAGGTAATAGACGTCTGTCATCTTCGTCTTCTCGTCCTGCACGGCAAATATTACCAATCCGACCTGTCTTTTTTCCACATGTTTCTGAAACACACAAAAGGCACCGTCAAGGCCCTTGTCCTTACCGTCGACGCAGGCTGTACTTTTATTCTTGTCCCAGTTGCCAAAGCTGGCCATTCGTTCGTTGTTATAGAATGCCCTAATATCAGCCGGAGTTTGATCGCCTGAGAACGATGTCCAATCGATGTCCCCGGTAGCACGGCTTTCGCCATTCTTATTCAGCAGTCCAAGATTGCCGATTACGGTACGGAGGATGAGCTTTGTGCCCATAGGCATTTCAACCTCCGATCTCGTCATGCCGTTCATGGGCGGAACGTCAGCCCAAAGCTGGCTCACCTCATTCATTTTCTGTCCGCCGCCAGTAAATTTTTCGACGAGCCCGCATGACAGGACGAAGAGTATCGAAACACTAACTACTATTGCCACTACCACGTTCTTCATAGTTCACCGCCTCACCTATAAAAATGTCCTAATTCACGGTAAAATCGTAGGGAACTAGACGGAGAAAATCAATGGCTGTAAGTCCCGAGTTATTAGAGATCCTTCGCTGCCCGAAGTGCAGATCAGAGCTTCAAATAAACGACGAGCAAACGAGGCTAAAGTGCGTAAACCCCCAGTGTTCATTGGTTTACCCGATCCGCGACGAAATACCCGTAATGCTGATCGAGGAAGCCACTGTTGAGAAGTAGATGTCATCGCCCGAGATCGATTGGCCGATTGTAAAGCGCGTCCTTGTCGTCAAGCTTCGTTCGATCGGTGACACGGTCCTTTCGACGCCGTCGCTAATTGCCCTGCGGCGATTCCTTCCTCACGCAAAGATCGACATCCTCCTTGAGGATTGGGTCGCTCCGGTTCTTGACGGTTTTGAAGCCGTCGATGCGGTTATCGGCGTCGGTAAACGCTCGACAGACCGCCTCAGCGTGGCTTTGGAACTTCGGCGACAAAAATACGATGTTGCATTCAACCTTCACGGCGGAACGACGGCTACAATGTTTGTTCGGGCGAGCGGCGCAAGGCATCGGGTTGGATATTCGTATTACCAATATTCTTTTCTTTACAATCATTTGCTGACGTCCGCGAGTGATTTTTGGCATCGGGAAAAGACCCACTCTGCGGAGCAGCAATTGGCGCTGATCGGTTCCGTCGGCATCCCTGTCGACGATCGGCCAAAAAGCCGTCTCAGGGTAAAAGAACCGGCATTATCGAGGGTAGTTGCCCGGCTTGCCGTTTCCGATTTTGCGGTCATTCATCCGGGAACAGCCTTCTTTACAAAGCAATGGCCGGTCGCAAATTTTGCGAGAACCGCGGAGTATCTGTCCACTAAAGGCATTTCCGTTGTCGCGGTCGGTTCAAAAAGCGAAACCGAGGTCCTCAATGAACTGGAGTCAGAGTCGAGGGTGCCGATCACGATATTTGACGATCTTTCAATTCCCGAAATAACGGCACTTTCATCGAAAGCGAGGCTTTTTGTCGGTAACGATTCTGGAATTGCCCATATCGCCGCCGCGGTCCGCACACCATCGGTAGTTGTCTTCGGATCATCTAACCGCGACCACTGGCGTCCCTGGACCGACGCACCGAATGAGATCGTCTTTGAAACACTGCCCTGCCAGCCCTGTCCGGGTTATGAATGTAAGGAATTCGGCGAACCAAAATGTATCCTCAGCGTTACTCCCGATGCCGTCCTCGCTGCCGTTGAGAGCGTCCTTTCGTAGGCGCGTTTATTGACACTAAATGCGCAAACTACTAGTATTTATAGTTTCGACTATTGTCGGAGACGTGTATTTTTATGTTCGAATCGCTGTCCGATAAGCTCAAAAGATCCCTGCGAAATCTGCGTGGGGTGGGCAAGCTCACGCCAGAGCATGTGGACGTCGCATTGCGCGAGATTCGGATGGCCTTGCTTGAGGCAGACGTCAATTACAAGGTCGCAAAAGATTTTGTCGAGTCGGTCCGCATAAAAGCTGAGGGCGAAGAGGTCTGGAATGGACTTAAACCCCACGAGCAGGTAGTCAAGATCGTTTACGATGAGTTGTCCGCGCTAATGGGCGGCACATCATCGCGTCTCGTCTTTACAAAGCAGACCCCGAACGTTGTGATGATCGTAGGGCTTCAGGGCTCAGGCAAAACGACGTCAACGGGAAAGATCTCGCGTTGGCTTGCAGATAATCAGGAGCGGAAGCCTCTGCTGGTGTCGGTCGACGTCTATCGACCTGCGGCCAGAGAACAGCTGAAGGTCGTTGGTGATGCGGTAAACATACCTGTTTTTGAGGCGAAAGAGACCAACGATCCCATGACGATCGTTCGCGGTGCTCTTAAATACGCTAACGAGACGGGTTATGACACGTTGATGATCGACACTGCCGGCCGTCTGCACATCGACGACGAGTTGATGGTCGAGCTTGAGCAGATCAAGGCTGAGACCAAGCCGATAGAGGTGCTCTTTGTCGCGGACGCTATGACCGGACAGGACGCGGTCCGCTCGGCCGAGGTTTTCCACGAGCGTGTCGGTATTACAGGAGTTGTGCTGACCAAGATGGACGGCGATGCTCGCGGTGGTGCCGCACTGTCTATCCGTCAGGTAATTGGCCAGCCGGTCAAATTTGTCGGCGTAGGCGAAAAATACGACGCGATCGAACCGTTCTATCCCGATCGTATCGCCCAGCGAATTCTCGGAATGGGCGATGTGCTGAGCCTGATTGAAGAGGTTCAGGGCAAGATCGACGAAAAGGACGCTCAGGAACAGCTGCGGAAAATGACGAGCAATCAGTTCACGCTCGAAGATTTTCGCAATCAACTCGGTCAGTTCAAGAAGCTTGGGTCGATGTCCAAGCTGATGAAAATGCTCCCTGAGCAGCTTACCGGCGGTATCCAGATCACCGATGAACAATCGGCTGTGGTGGATCATCAGATGAAGAGGACCGAGGCGATCATTGGTTCCATGACACGCCAGGAACGCAACGATCACCGCGTGATCGACGCAAGCCGCAAGACGCGGATCGCCGGCGGTTCAGGCTCCACGATCGGCGAGGTAAACCAGCTTCTGCGTCAGTACGAGCAGATGAAAAAGATGATGGCCCAGATGAACCGCGGCGGTTTGTTTGGTGGCATGGCTCGAAAGATGGCAGGCGGATTGGCAGGCGGCCTGGGCGGTATGCTAGGCGGCGGAAATCCACTTGGGATGTTGGGTGGCGGTCCGGCATTGGATCATGGGGACGACGGGTCTGACGGTTCGTTGTCAAAGGGAATTAGGAAGAAGAAAAGACACAAAAAGCGACGTTGATCGTCCGTTTAGTTACGGGGGATCAACCTCTCGAAAATAGAAAACTATGTTAGCAATCAGCTTAATGAGAATGGGCGCGAAGAAAAGACCTTTCTACCGCGTCGTTGTGAAGGAAAAACGCTCAAAGCGTGACGGTAAGTATCTTGAGAATCTGGGTACCTACGATCCGCTCGCTGAGCCGGCGGATGTTCGCCTCAAGCATGATCGTATCCAGTACTGGATCGGTGTCGGTGCACAGCCGACCGATACGGTCAAGAGCCTGATCAAGAACAATCCGGTCCAGACGGATGAAGAACGTGAAGCGGCGATGAAGGCGCGTGCCGAGAAGAAGGCCGCGGCCGAAGCTGAAAAGCTCGCTGCTAAGAAGGCTGAGCAGGAACGTCTCGCAGCCGAAGCTGCTGAAAAAGAGGCTGCCGAAAAGGCTGCTGCTGAAGCCGCCGCTGCTGAAGCCGCCGCCGAGGCCGCCGCTGCAGAGGCACAGGTTGAAGAATCATCCGCTGAGGAGGCCGTTGAGGCCGCAGCTGCCGAGGAAGCTCCGGCGGACGAACCTCAGGCTGCCGATGAACCTGCTGCTGAAGCTCCGACAGAAGAGGGTGAAGCGGCCTAGTCAATACTCGCGATGAAGGAAGCCGTCGAAACGATAATCAGATCGCTGGTCGGCGAGCCCGACGCAGTCGAGGTGGACGAGATAGCAGACGGGAAGAACGTTCGCATCGAGGTCCGCTGTGCCGATAGCGATATGGGCCGCATCATCGGCCGCGAAGGCAGGACCGTTAAGGCGATCCGCAGCATTCTCTTTGTCGCTGGGCAGAAGCAGGGCAAGCGGTTTCACCTGGACCTGGTAGAAGATTAGTTCGATTCCTGATGGATGAGCTTGTCGCCATTGCCAAGGTCGTAAAGCCGAGGGCACTAAAAGGCGAGGTCGTCGCTGACATCCTCACCGATTTCTCCGAACGGTTCGACGATCTGGAGACGGTAATTGCAGTGATGCCGGATGGGGTCACTCGTGAATTGAAAATTCTCGACCACTGGTTTCAAAATGGCCGTGTGGTCCTTTCGTTCGAAGGGATCGACTCAGTCGATTCTGCGGAACAGCTTCGCGGAGCTGAAATTTGCGTCGCTGAGTCTGAGGCCGTTGAACTCGATGAGAGTGAATATTACGACTGGCAATTGGCCGGTTGTAATGTCGAATCGGTGGACGGAGCTAACCTCGGAACGGTAATTGAGGTCATGCGGACGGGCGGTACCGAGATTTTGGTCGTCGACGGTAAGGTCAAGGAATATCTCATACCTTTTGCGGAAGCGATCTGTGTCGAGGTCGATATTGAAAACAAATTGATCAAGGTCGATCCGCCGGAAGGATTATTGGAGTTTTGAAGATCGACGTTCTCACAATTTTCCCCGAGTTCTTTGGAGCAGCCTTTGATTTCGGGATAATTCGCCGGGCAAAGCTGGCGGAAATAGTTGAGATAATCGTCCACGACATACGAGAGTATGCGACGGACAGGCACAAAATGGTCGATGACCGGCCATTTGGCGGCGGCGACGGAATGGTCTTAAAGCCTGAGCCTTTGTTCGCCGCGGTTGAAAATTTGATCGGGACCAGTGATCGCGATGCTTATCCGGCGGGAACACGGGTCATGTTGCTCACGCCGCAGGGCAGGCCGCTAAGGCAGGCCGTTGTGCGAGAGTTTGCTGATCAGGCGAGGCATATCGTAATGATCTGCGGACGTTACGAGGGCGTGGACGAACGCGTTAACGACGCTCTCGTCACTGACGAGATCTCGATCGGCGATTATGTACTTTCCGGCGGCGAGGCCGCGGCGATCGTGGTCGTTGACAGCATAGTCAGGCTTCTGCCGAACGCTCTGGGCAGCGATACGTCCGCCGAGAACGATTCGTTCGAGAGCGGCTTGCTCGACTGCCCGCACTACACGCGGCCGGCCGAGTTCAGGGGAATGAAAGTCCCCGAAGTTTTGTTGAATGGCAATCATGCCGAAATTGAAAAATGGCGTCGCGAAAAGGCGCTTGAAAAAACAAGATCGGTCCGAATGGACCTTCTAGAAGGAGAAAATGGTGAAAGTGAGCAGTGATCTGCTGACCTCTGGCCGAACCAAACCATGAACAGACTGGACATTGTCGAAAAGACACAGGTAAAAGAGAATATTCCCGCGTTTCAGCCGGGCGACACGCTTCGCGTACACGTCCGCATCAAGGAAGGCAATAAAGAGCGTCTTCAGGCTTTTGAGGGCATCTGCATCGCGCGCAAGCATGGCGGCGTTCGTGAGACTGTAACGGTGCGAAAGGTCAGCTTCGGCGTCGGTGTTGAGCGTATCTTCCCGCTTCACGCTACGGTGATCGACCATATCGACGTCGTTCGCCGCGGTAAGGTCCGTCGAGCTAAGCTGTATTACCTCCGCAATCTGCGTGGTAAGGCTGCACGTATCAAGGAACGCGATACGCGCAACAAAGCTCAGTCGGCTAAATAACTTAACCGGATAAATGAGGATCGGGCGTCGTGAATTTGTCGCTGCCACTGGTGCGGCGATTCCCGCCGCCCTTTTTTCTTACGGCAACACTCTCGGAGGAAAGACGATGTTCGGACTGATCGGCAAGATGACAGCGGTCGGTGGGAAGCGGGATGAACTTGTCAAGATACTCCTTGACGGCGTGTCGGGAATGCCCGGTTGTCTAAGTTATATAGTCGCGAAAGACCCGACAGATGCCAACGCTATATGGATCACGGAGGTGTGGGATAGCAAACAGAGTCACGCGGCGTCTCTCGAACTGCCCGCCGTCAAGGAAGCGATCAAAAAAGGAAGGCCCTTGATCGCAGGCTTTAGCGACACCCATACGACCGAACCCGTCGGCGGACATGGCCTTTCAAAGAAATAGCTGGCACACTGTATAATTCACAATTGTGAACGAATTTGAACTCAGAGCCGATCGACCTCTATGGACGATCGGTTTTGATTTTGAGAAACAGGCGAGGAGCGAAGGTTATAAGTTGATCGCGGGCGTTGACGAGGTCGGCCGTGGCTGCATCGCGGGACCGGTAGTAGCGGCGGCCTGCATACTCGATCTCGAGAAACCGATGCCAAAGGGGCTGAACGATTCGAAGAAGCTCGATGCCAATACGCGCACACGCATCGCCGCAGAGTTGAAGCAGACCTGCATTGCCTACGCAATTGGTCAGGTCGAGGCCAAAGAGATCGACCGTATCAATATCCTCGAAGCGACAAAAAAGGCTATGTTGGTCGCGATCGCTTCACTCAAACCTGCCCCCGATCATTTGCTCATCGACGCTCTCCATCTAAAACAAACCCCGCTTCCGCAAAAGTCCATCATCAAGGGCGATAGTATTTCAGTCTCGATCGCGGCCGCCTCGATACTCGCGAAGACGTATCGCGACGAACTAATGACCGCGTACAACGAACAGTTTCCCCAGTATGGCTTTGCCGCTCACAAGGGCTACGGATGTGCGTCACACTATGAGGCGGTCCGAAAGTACGGCCCGTGCGTGCTGCATCGCCTGTCATTCAAGGGCGTTATTCAGGAAAAGGCAGATTCCCCAATGCTCTTCTGATCTATCCCGCCAGGGCCAATTGTCGGAAACTCACGGTCCGTATCTACCGGTCCCAAGAAAAAATCTGAACAATTTGTTGACCAAAAACGTATTTTGGTCAGTCACTCAATTGTGACAATGAGGGAATCATGAAAAAACCATACGTCATCATCTATATTCTGCTCGCAATTACAGCTCTACAGACGGCGGTGCGCGCACAACCGACAGCATCCCAGGCGGCGGCTGAGCGGCACGCTAAGGCTATCGCAGGTTTCGTCGCTTCCGGTGACCGCGTGGGGTATGCAAAGTTTGTTGAAGCAAACTTCGGCGCGGAACTTCTAAAAACACCGATCCAGCGGCATGTGAACTTCATGTCCACGATCCATGATCAAAGCCGCGGATACGAGCTTCACAGCGTTCAGGAATGGAATGCCAATGAGATCGTCTATCTCGCCAGAAACAAGTTAACCGGCATTTGGGACGGTCTTTTGGTTCGAGTGGAGGCCGAGGCTCCGTACAAGATCGCGGCGATCGGGTTGAGGCCTGCAAAAGATCCGCCGAATGAGGGCAAGCGGCTTTCACGGAAAGAAATGGCCTCTGAATTGGAATCGTTCGGGCGAAGACTCACCGAAGCCGACGTATTTTCCGGAGCTGTCTTGTTGGCGAAAGACGGTGAGGTGATCTATAAGGGTGCGTTCGGAACAGCGAACAAGGACTTCAACGCACCGAACCGGGTGGATACAAAATTTAATCTGGGTTCGATGAACAAGATGTTCACGGCGGTTGCGATCGCCCAACTAGTGGAAAAGGGCAAGCTATCGTTTGACGATCCGCTTTCGAAGTTCATTCCTGATTTCCCCAACGCCGAAGCGGCCAAAAAGATACAGATCAAACACCTTCTCTCGCATACCGCGGGCCTCGGCGGCTATTTCTCAGAACGATACGACGGCATGTCGCGAGCCAGGTTAAGAACCGTGGACGACATGATGAAACTTGCCCGGGAGGACGAAAAGGACATCGCCTTCGAGCCCGGCAGCCGATGGCGGTACAGCAATACGGGAATGATGGTTCTGGGCAAGGTCGTCGAGATCGTTTCGGGTCAAAGCTACTTCGACTACGTCCGCGAAAATATCTATAAGCCCGCCGGCATGTCCAATACCGATTGTTACGAACTGGATAGGGTAAATGCTAACCTCGCGGTTGGTTACGAAAAGAGATTCAGCGACGAAGGGGTCTCGTGGGCAAACAACGTCTTTGCACATGTCCTGCGCGGCGGGCCCCAGGGCGGCGGGTATTCGACGGTCGAGGACCTATTAAAATTTGACCAGGCTCTAAGGTCAGGGAAACTCGTTAGCACGGCGATGGTCAAGACGCTGACCACTTCAAAGCCCGAGCTTAATTCGCCGAACTATGGCTTCGGTTTCGGGGTTGACTCGGCCCGAGGCGTGACTGGTCACAGCGGTGGGTTTATCGGGATTCATTCCAATCTTGATATCTACGTGAATTCCGGCTGGACCGCCATCGTAATGTCGAACTACAGTCGCGGCGCGTCTCCATTTGTCCAGAAGATGGACTCTATGATCGCTGCACAAAAGTGAAACGCGGACTAGGAGACCGGTAAACAGGCACGCAGACGATTCAAGCGTGCCTTTGCTCTAAAACCGGAACCAATCAGTTGGCTGCTTGTTACTTGAGATCGATATCTTTGTCTCGGCCTTGAACAGTGGAGCCCGCATCTGGAGAGCGACCTCAGCGGTGATTCGGGCCAGATGCGGTTCGTTGGCACGTTGAGACAAATGTGCGAGGACAATGTGGCGGGCCGAGCCGTCGAAATCATTGGTCAGCCAATCGGAGAGGTCTTCGTTCGAGAGATGGCCCGTATGGGACATTATCCTTTGCTTCAGGTCCCAGGTATACATTGAGCATGCTCGCAGCATGTCGCGGCTGTGGTTCGATTCCACTATGATCGCGTCGCATCCCATCAGTTTTTGCTTAATGAGCGTCGTGATGTGGCCGAAGTCCATCAGCGTCGCCACTTTGACCCCGTCGCGTTTAGCTATAAAACCAAAATTATCCGCCGCGTCGTGGGGCACGCTGAACGGCTCAAAATCAATATCGCCGATCCGAAATTCACGCGTCGACTCAATCTCCTCGGTCTTATCCTTCAATACCGCTCGCCTTTTGGAAGATTCACTGTCGCCGTTCTTCCCTCCTGCCCGGGTATCGTAAAACGCGTCTTCCGTAGCCCGTGAAATAAACACCGGACAGTCCAGCGAGCCCATCAATACGCGCAGGCCGCCGGAGTGATCGCTATGTTCGTGTGTGATCAACACACCGTCGAGGTCGTCAGCCGAGATGCCCATTTCGCCCAGGCGACGAAGGATCTCGCGGGCACTCAAACCCGCGTCGATAAGCACATTCGTTTTCTCACTGGCAATGAGCACTGCGTTTCCGCTTGAGCCGCTGCCTAGCACCGTGAACTTCATTCCTTACCTTGAAACCTCGGTCGGAGCATTTTTGCCATGGCCTTTCTCGAGATCGAATTCGGCGAATATTTGCCTAGCATAGCGCCTATCTTATTCGCGATACCTGAGACGACCTTTGTGCGTCCCGCCTTGACTGCACGCATCGCGGTATCGATCACGTCCTCAACGGACTGCTGTCCTTTCACCTGTATTGGGCGTTCGATATTCGAAGCCGCAAAAAAGTTAGTTTTTGTTGAGCCCGGACACAAGGCAAGTACCTGTATCCCATACGGCCGATTTTCTTCAGCTATCGCCTCGGAGAAAGAAGAAACAAATGCCTTTGTCGCAGCATATGTCGCCATAAATGGTATTGGCTGAAAGCCGGCCGCCGACGATACATTGATGATCACGCCCTTCCGCCTTTCACGCATTCCCTGCAAAAAGGCGTGAGTGATGGTGACGAGCGCCGTGACATTAAGTTCGATCATCTGCAGTTCGTGATCGATATCCAGTCTGGCGAAATCACCTACCGAGCCGAAACCCGCATTGTTGATCAGCCAGTCGACCTCGAGGTCATGCTTTTTCAACTCGGCAAGCAATTTCAGGTCAGGGTCGGGCTCTGCGAGGTCGAGCACAACGTAATGTGCAAATATCTCGTGCTTGAGCATCAACTCATCGCATAGCTCATGAAGGGCCTTTTCGCGTCGGGCAACCAGTACGAGGTTGTGACCTTCTGCTGCCAATCGGCGGGCAAATCCCTCGCCAATTCCGCTGGATGCTCCGGTTATGAGCGTGACCTTCATAGTTCGTTTTCCGGGGGGCCGGGCTGCGCAAAGGAGAGATACACGGCCGACAGGCTTGCGGTAATTATAGTCAATGTTCCGACGAAACGGATAATTCCGGCGATAGTCCTGGTCGATTCGAGCAGTCCGAAGCGATCAAGCATGTAATTCCAGTCGTGAAAGCTACCCTCGCTGCCGGTGAATCCGCTGGTCAAGACAAGCTGCATAACGACGGCATCCGACGCGTAAACCCAGACATTCAGGATGCTTTGGCCGACCCAAAGCAGCACGATCGCCGCCGAATAGTAGCTTTTTTGCCATATGAAGTACCCAACGAAGACGGCTGGGAAGATTACCTGAAAGAGCGACCCGCCCGCAATACCCATGAATTCGCCAAGGATACGAAAAAGCAGATGCCCAAATTCGTGAATTGGTAGATCGACATTGTCGAGAAAGCTACCCTGCATCGGATCATATGCGATCCACAGGAAGTATGCGCTGAGTACGGCCGCGAAAATGAGTTTTGGAATGTTCGGTCTCAAGGTTTAGTTGCTGTGCTTTGATCTGGCAAACTCGGAGCTCTCTATCGCATAGTAGACACACTCCATCCCATAATGGAACACATTTCGCTCATAACGCATTCCGCACTTTTCCATTATCCGCCAAGATTCTCTGTTCTCGGGATGCGCGACCGCGACGATGCGATCGAGGCCGGCCACTTCAAAACCGTATTTGAGCCACGCGTACGCACATTCGTACCCAAAGCCCTGACGCCAATACTTCTCAGCCAAATTGTAGCCGACCTCGATCTCGCCAGTATCGCCGAGCGGCTGCAGGCCGCTGGTCCCGATCTTTTCGCCTGTTATTTTGAGCGTCATTGTGCTGAAACCAAAACCGTATTTTTCGTGACACTCAAGATAAAATGGGAGCCGAGCGGCTAATGCTTCAGGATTCTGCAGTTCGGGACCTCCCATATAGCGATTGACCGCATCCGGCGTGCGCAACTCAATGAGCCACGGCAGGTCTTCAGGCACAAGCTTCTTGACTATCAATCTTTCTGTCTCAAACATGTGAAAAAAAGGAAGAAGACCAAGAACGGCTTCGTCTAATTATCAATAAATCAGGCAAAAAGGACAATAACTATGAAGAGAGGCAGCGAGAACAGACGACAGTTCCTGAAAATGGCATCGATGGCCGCTATAGGATTGCCCCTACTAAGTGCGTGTAACAGTGATGCTCTCGCTCTCGGGAACGCATCTAATGTGCTGAGCCGTATCCGTAAGAATGCAAAACCTCGGGGTGCTGAGGGAATGGGAGCGATCGACGTACCCGACAACGTTTCCTGGCGGACTGCCTTTCCGCTTTCGCGTGACGACGGCGAACGGATGATCATCTCGGGCACGGTCTTCAGGCCCGACGGCAAAACGCCTGCTCCGAATGTACTGATCTATTTTTACCACACCGACAAATTTGGCATTTACGGTCGAGCAGGCGAGCCAAAGCATGGCCGGTTTCGCGGCTGGATGCTGACAAACGCGCAGGGCAGATATGAATTCAGCTCGATCCGACCCGCATCGTATCCAAATTCGACGCAGTCCCAGCACGTGCATATGACGCTTACCGGCACTGATTTCCACGAGGACTGGATCGACTCGATCCTTTTCGAAGGCGACCGATTTTTGACCGCACGTGAACGCGAATCGTCGGGTAAACGTGGAGGCTTTAACCCAATAGTCACCCTGCGTCCCGGAGCCGACGGCATCCTGCGGGCGACACGTGACATACAGTTAATTAGAACTTAGGCATTGGAGGTAACAAAGATGATCCTGGCATTAATACTCGCGGCATTATTTACGAGTGGTTCCGGCGTAAATTCAACTTCGGCCGAGTCTGTGGCCTTCAAGTCGGTCGCATGCGATTTCCTGACCCACGACAACGCGATGAAGATCCTTGGACGGCAGTCGATCGGGACGGACGGAGGAATGACGGAGGATCCGGAAGGGCGAAAATGGCGATGTACGTTCGTTCCGGTAGACGCGGCGTCCAATAGTCCGAAGCTTCATTTCATGATTATGAGAAGTCCGGGCGAGGATGTGGCGAAACAGTCATTTGACGCCATCCGTCAGTCGAATAAAAGACTCGCGGGCTTTGAAGAATGGCCGGGCGTCGGCGACGAAGCCCTAGTGCATTCGGACGGTAAAAACTTTCAGTTCGTGATGGTGCGCAAGGGTGTTAAGTCGATCCGAATTAAGGTCAATCCGGCTGACGGAGTTTCGCTGGAGACTGTAAAGGCCGTCGCGTCATCACTCGTGACGAAAATGTGAGAAAAAAAGGAGATCAAAATGACGACATCGATACTCGCAACTATTCTATCGCTGGTAGCCTTTTGCGCGGGCAGCTTCATCCCACCTGCCGAATATCGCTGGTCCAATGTCACGCCGGCTGCCGAGTACCCGCAGGGATACAACTATCCTGTCTATACGATGGGCGGCTGGATGGTCGCATTGAACAACGGCGCCTGGATATCGAATGACGGGCGTAAGTGGACGAAAACGGCCTTACCTGAAAGCGGACTCAACTCTGCGTATCAGAAATTCGTCCAGTTCAAAGGTGCTATCTATTCACTGGGTTCGCTGTCCGGAAATTATGAGAAATTCACTATCTCGCCGAAGATCGTTCGGACGGTCGATCTCAAAAAATGGGAGACTGTTGCAGATACCTCAAACCTGCCGCAGCGGATCTTTTACGGGCTGACCGTATTCGATAACAAGATCTGGCTCCTTGGCGGATATGACGGCAGACAATACCACAACGATGTATGGAATTCGTCGGACGGCGTTCATTGGACCCGGGTCGTAAAGAACGCTCCGTGGTCACCGCGAAATGCCGGTGTCGTCACGATCTTCAAAAACAAGATATGGATGTTGGGCGGGGGTGTGATCGACGGCCAGACCGAGAACAATCGCTATTCGGCAAAGGAGGCTTGGTCCTCCGCGGATGGCATCACCTGGAACCGGGAGAAGCCAAATCTCGACAAGAAGTGGGGCGGAACGCCCGTCGTATTTGACGGTAAGCTCTGGCTCGTCGGCATGAACCGAGGCAACGGATTTGCGAGCGCAGTCTGGGTCAGTGACGACGGCATCAATTGGCGTGAAGAGATGGCCCCGTGGTCGCCGCGAGGGGCCGTTGCAGCTTGGGTGTTTGACGGCAAGCTTTTCATAACGGGTGGTAAGTCATCACATACCGAGAATGGCGAGATCAAGTTTGTTTACAGCAATGACGTTTGGGCAATGGAGCGAAAATCGGAGTAGAATTGCCGGTACATCAACATGGAGCTGCACGCATTGGCTATCGAGAATTCGACGACCGCCCATCTTCTCGACGAATGTCGCAACGGCAATCGCGAAGCCATGCATGCGCTCTATGTCGAGAATCAGCGGCGGGTATTCTCGATCGCATTGAATTATTTCGGTGGCGACCGTGAGCGGGCAGAGGATGTGACCCAGCAGGTGTTTTTGAAATTGTTAAAAAAGATGGATTTCAGCGGCCGTTCGGAATTTACGACGTGGCTTTACCGCCTGACCGTGAACCAGTGTATCGACGAACAACGCAAGACCCGGCGGCTGATCTCATTCGGCGACTGGTTCACGCCGTCGGAGCCCGTGACCAAGATGTCCCTGAACGATCGACTCGATTCAGAACATCTTTCCGTCCAGGTACAGGCGGTAGTGGCTTCGTTGAAGCCGAAATATCGCATACCGATACTTTTGAAATATGTCGAGGGCCTGTCGTATCAGGAGATCGCCGGCATTCTGGAGATATCGATCGGCACCGTCTCGTCGCGGCTGAATCGCGGGCATAAAATGCTTGCCGCGAAACTCGGGCATCTGCGGAGCGAGATCTGAATTTAATGAGCAGTACGCATTACAAGGAAAAACTCTCGGATTTTGTCGATCAACAGCTCGCTGCTGACGAGCGCCGGTTGGTCGGCGAGCACCTGCTGGTCTGCGACGAATGCCGACGCGAGCACGACGCCGTCCGATTGGGTGCGACGCTTGCCGGCAAGCTCTCGCAGGCAGACGCGCCCGATAGGGTTTGGCGTTCGATCGAGAGCGAACTCGATGGGACGGCTCCGCATATGACGATCATTCCGGATGCGCGGCCGTTCGGGTTCAGAAAGGTTGCCGGATTCGCGATGGCGGTTCTTGTAGTCGGGTTGTTCTCGGGGCTTGTATACCGCGGGCTATTCATGGGCGATGGCCGGTCGGTAGCGAAAAACGAACAGTCGGGCGGTCCTGCCGCACAGCGGTCTCTGCCTGAGACCGTGGTCCAGCCTGCCGCACCCGAGAACGTCAATGCAAATGTTGAAGTGCAGCCCGCAGCGGCTGCCACGAACGCAAATGCGGCCCTAACGGGCCCGGAGACGGCCTCAACCGGGAGCACAGAATACTGGCAGGTCGATACCCTCGCGGGCAGCCCGCAGATCGATGCCGGGCCCGGCGAGGGCAAACTTGCGGTAGGCTCATATCTCGTGACCGACTCGAGGTCGCGGGCCCGCGTCGAGGTGGCGGATATCGGCTCGGTCGAGATCGCACCCAATTCCCGCGTAAAGCTCGTCGGCACAAACAAGGAACAGCACCGACTCTCGCTCGAACGCGGGCACCTGCATGCAAAGATCGCCGCACCGCCGCGGCTCTTTATCGTGGACACGCCCTCGGCCGTAGCGGTCGACCTCGGCTGCGAATACACTCTCGAGGTCGATAAGGCCGGCAACAACAAGCTCCACGTGACCAGCGGTTTCGTCGCACTCGAGCGTGGCGGCCGCGAATCGATCGTTCCCGCCGGGGCGATGTGCCTTACGCGGAAAGGAAAAGGCCTCGGCACCCCGTTCTCCGCTGAGACGACCACTGAGTTTCGCGCGGCTCTCGAACGTTTCGATTTCGGCGGTGGCGGAAGCTCGGCGGTGCAAACGCTGCTCGACAAACGCAATTTCTACGACATCATCACGCTCTGGCACCTGCTGTCGCGGGTCTCGCGAACAGATCGTGAAAAGGTCTATGACGCACTGGCCGCCTATGTCAGCGTTCCTGACGGCGTGACACGTGACGGGATAATGAAGCTCAATAAAGCAATGCTCGAATCGTGGCGCGAAGAGGTCGAGCGGGTTTGGTTCGAGTAGCTACGGCGAAAGGCGGCTGATCTGCCAAACGCCGTCCACAAGTTCGAAGAGAATGCGGTCGTGAAGTCGGCTTGGCCGTCCCTGCCAGAATTCGATCATGTTGGGCACGACGCGGTAACCGCCCCAGTGCGGCGGGCGCGGGACGCTGCCGGCCGCGTACTTTATCGCCAGCTTTGCCGCCTTGGTCACCAGGACCGTTTTTGACTCGATCCGCTCGCTCTGGTCCGAAGCCCATGCCCCGAGGCGGCTGGTGTAAGGCCGTGACTTGAAGTACTCGTCCGATTCCTCGGGCGACACCTTGCCAGTGCGGCCGGTGATCCTTACCTGTCTCTCGAGCTCGGGCCAGAAGAAAGTGAGTGCTGCGAATGGGTTCTCCGTCAGCTCGCGACCCTTGTGGCTGTTGTAATTGGTGTAGAAAACGAACCCTTCCTGATCGAATCCCTTGAGCAGTACCATTCGCGACGAAGGCCTGCCGTCGGTACTTGCGGTCGAAAGGCACATGGCTGTCGGTTCGGGAACCTCGGCGGCGATCGCCTCGTCCATCCACCGGCCAAACTGAATGAACGGGTCTGGATCTACATGTTCCTCCGAGAGTTCCTCGCGGGAATATTCAAGCCTGATATGTGCGAGGTCCTTATTCGACATTTTCCTCAGATCCTGTGGACGAGCAGGCCGTCCTTGAGTTTCGGTTCGAACCAGGTCGACTTCGGCGGCATTATCTCGTCCACGTCAGCCACCGCGAAGAGGTCGTCCATCGTCGTCTCAAACATCGAAAATGCGACGGCATGATCGCCGCTGTCGACCATTCGCTCAAGCTCGTCGGTGCCCCGTGCGCCGCCAACGAATGCGATCCGCTCATCGGTTCGCGGGTCGCCGATGCCGAGGATGGGCGTAAGAAGCTGATTCTGCAAAAGGCTGACATCGAGCGACTCGATCGGATCGGCGTGGTCGATCTTCGCCGAGTCGAATCTGAGCAGAAACCAATTGCCGTCCGTGTAAATGCAGACCTCGCCGCGTTTCGCCGGTACCTTATCGGCAGCAGGTTCGACCGCAAAGTTCTCTACCAGCCGCGACAGGAATTCATCGGCCGACATTCCGTTCAAGTCCTTTACGACGCGATTGTACGGCATGATCGCGAGGTCCTCGGCCGGGAATATGCCGGCGATGACAAAGTTGTATTCTTCGTTACCGGTGTGACCGGGGTTGCCGGCACGCATGATTTCGCGAGCAAGCTTTGCGCTCTCGGCCCGGTGATGTCCGTCGGCAACATAGATCGCGGGTACCTCGGCAAAGCCATCGATCCAGGCTCGCGTATCCGTCACACGCCAGACCGTCTGCCTGACGCCATCGGGACTGACAAAATCGTAAAGCGGCTCTGTTACGGCCGCCCCCGCGATCAGGCCGCGAAGCGTCTCGGTATTCCGATATGCAAGGAATATCAAGCCCGTCTGAGCGCCGACGGCGATCATGTGGTCGGTGCGGTCCTTGACCTTGTCAGGGCGTGTCTTCTCGTGCTTTTTGATCAGGCCGCGGTCGTATTCGTCGATCGAACAACACGCTACAACGCCGGTCTGCGAATGATCGCCCGCGGTCAGGCGATAAACGTATATCGCTTCGTCAGGATCGGCCTCGAGAGTTCCCGACTCGATAAAACCGAGCAGATTCGCCTTGGCACGAGCGAGTACGTCGTCGGTCGAGGCACCGGCAGGGAGGTCGCCCTCGGCCCTCGTAACACGCAAGAAAGTGTCGGGGTTTGCCGCGATCGTCTCGCGAACCTCGTGGTCGTAGATGACGTCGTACGGTACGGACGCGACCATTGCCACCTTGTCAGCGGCAGGGCGTACGGCCCGAAATGGTTTGATGACGGACACTGGATTCTCCTTACTGCGGCACACGCGTTGCATCGGGCACCGGCGTGTATTCGACAAGCGGCTCGGGTGTGGCGTTGATCAACTGGTCAAGCTTCTGATTGCTGTCCTCGATATCACGCAGCAATTGGTCCGCATACCCTTGCTTATCGATCTTCCACACGCCATCCTCTCGGATAAATGGGACGGTCTCCCACGAGCCGTATGAATTCTTGACCTTTAAGGTGGCCTTGTCGCCGTCGATCTTCTCGTCCTTGAATTCGACGGTCTTTTGAGATTCGGTAAATAGTGTTTCGCGTTTGACGATCTCATCGACGCTGACATTCTGGGCCTTCGCCTCCTGCTCGTGCATCTTGATCGTGCCCTTTGAGAGTAGGACCTTCATCGCGGCAGTGTCCTTTGCCTTGATCGCCTTGACGTACGTTTTGAACGTCTCAAGCGGCGTCGCGGGCTGGCTCGCCCCGCACGAAATGCCAAAAGCGAAGATAGAAATAAGTGCTAACTTTGACCAGAATTGCATTTAACGTATACCTTTGAGGTGTAACTCAAAACAGTTAGTATAGCGTAAAATATAGAGTCAGAACCACCTGCGGTAGCGGGTGGTTGAAGGCTAGGCTTCCTCTGGCCGAGGTCATAAATATGCAGCGACAGATCCTAACCCCCAACGAACTATCCACCGCTCTCTCAACCCTCGCCGGCTGGACCGCTGTCAGTACCGAGATCGGCAGCGACCGGATCTCCGGCATTCTGACGAAACGCTACTCTTTCCCAAACTTCGCCGAGGCACTGGAGTTCGTAAACCGCGTCGGCGCCCTCGCCGAGGCCGCCGATCATCACCCAGACATAACATTCGGCTGGGGCTACGCCGAGCTCGAGCTGACCACCCACGACCGCGGCGGCGTTACAGACGTTGACATTGCGCTCGCCTTGGCGATCGATAAGCTTGACCCACAAGAATAGCCGAAACTAATTACCCTATTGCTCTTTGGCTCTGTGACCCAGGAGCCAGCCGATCGTTGCTCCGAAAACTACTCCGACGCCGAATGTTATGCCCACTGACGCCCACGGGTCTTTTTTGATACGGTGAGCGGTGTCCTCGACGAGGTCTTCGGCGGCATACCGGCCGCGTTTGACCATTCGGCGGGCATCGACCATGCCGTCCTCGATCGCGTGAGTCACCTTTTCCTTGATCTCCTCGACCTTAAGCCCGGCCTTTGCAACCTGTCCCGCAGTGTGAACAAAACCATTCAGCAGTCCATCGCCCTTTGATTCGATGATCTCTTCTCGCATACTTCTAATTCATCGGCCCGGGTCCCGAGATACCATCCCAAATCATTTTTGCGCAACTACCGTGCCGCCGGCATGAGCCAATAGAACCAATATCATCAAGTGTTTACGGGCTGGGGAACTTGGTATGGCTTCATTGAAGCGTACATTTTCGCGCCGGG
>CAZJFB010000032.1:0-32698 GCA_964545145.1 uncultured Chloracidobacterium sp.
GACCGAGGCTCGTTTTGCGGAGGTACTGACGTCCGAAGGTTCCTTTGCCGAAGCTTGTTCCAAAATGTTAATCACGCAGAATACTGGGCGAACGCATCTGAAGCGCATATTCTCAAAAACCGGAACCAACCGTCAGGCCGGGCTTGTAAAATTGATCCATTCGGCCAATTCGCTGATCTGGACACCTTCAAGAAAGGATTGAGCGCCGCAGATCAATTTAAGGCCTGGCGAGACAGCGACCATTTGTGATCGACATGTTATCACTATGCCATACATTTCAGAAAGACGGATATTTGGAATAATTGGTACGCTTTACGACATTGCTCAGCAGACATCATCAGAGCCCTGGGTAGGGGCGTATTCGGAAATGGCCGATCTTTTCTCCTCGGGATACGGCGGCCTGACGGCGTTTGATCGCCGGGCAGAGACATTTAGTGTCATCGAAGGAACGACTCCTAGTGAATTCCTGGAAGAGTATTTCAATGAATATCAGCATATAAGCCCGTTACGGCCAAAGATAGCCGCAATTCAGGCAGGCGAACGCTTTAACAGGCAGGAAATGATCGGCGACGGCGACTTTCGGAAACTGCCGATCTATCAGGAGTTTTACAAGCGTGGAGAGATATTTCATCTCGAATATCGCGTTTTCTTGCACCACGAAGACAGTCATGCCGGCATATCTTTTTCAAGGCCAGACGGCCGCAATAATTTCTCGGAAAATGAACGAAGGGCGATGACTTATCTGATGCCGCATCTAGCTCGGGCTTTCAAGCTTCACTTCAATTTGCTTGACGTCCAACGCCACAATCGTGTCATCGCGGAAGCATTCGATCACATCCCCCAGGGAGTGATCGTGATCAACCGCTCAAAAAGCTGGTGTTCGCGAATGCCCGAGGTTCTGACTTTCTTAATAGAGGTGACGCAATTAAGCTCGACGCGAGCGGAGCCCTAAGCTCTGTCGTTCCTAACCCTGCATTTGATCGACTGATCGCGAACATGTTCGACCGGAGCGCATTTCCGGCTGACCGCTTTGGCGGGGTCGCGGCGATCGAGCGCGGCCCGGGCCGCCGTTCGCTGGAGGTGTTGATCGCTCCATTTTCACACGATGATTTTCGTGGTGAGGGGACTGACGAACTGGCCATCATATTCGTAACAGACCCCGAGGCAACGGTGATCGACGTGTCGGAGTTGCTGATGCAGATGTACGGATTGACCAGGACCGAAGCCAATCTGGCCGCAAAACTGGTTGAGGGCCTGTCATTTGCCGAAGCATGCGACGTAATGTCGATCACGCAGAACACGGGCCGGACACATTTGAAGAGGATCTTTTCTAAGACAGGAACGAATCGACAGGCTGCACTAGTTAAGTTGATCTTAGGCGGATCGGTGAATTTTCGGCTGGGCCAAAAAAACTTTGTCGCATAACCCATTTGGGTGACGACAAAAGGAAAATTTTGGGCCATGCTAGTCCAGATAAGAACGCGAATTTCGGGTAGTTTGGACCCGCCTGCAACTTGCAAGTGGATCTCCCGACATCAATCACAGGATGATGCTCCCATAACATACGCCTCCAACGACCTATCTTCGGATGCGAGTGCGGCCTGTGATTGATGATTCGCGAAATTTTCGACGATACCAGTGTGGGCCGGTATGTCGTCGCAGTGAAGAAAAGAAACCCGGCAGGCAATTCGAGGTACCTGCCGGGTGACGGTCCACAACGAGAAACGATTGTTCCAAGTGTGCATCCGTGCAATCACATCTTAGAACATTCCGTTTCTCCGAACAATTGACAACTAGTATTGGTTTAGCGCACAGGCGATAAGCTAATCAGGAAATACCGTAAACCTAGATTTGACCAGTCGGGACTAGGTCGGTGTAGAAGTTGACCGGACGGAACCCCAGATCCTGTCCGGTCCCAACTAGGAAGCTGTCAAGATTTCTAACTGACAGCTCCCATGAGCGGAGCCCCACACTCCGCCTTTTCTTGACACCCGAAACGCCTCGCATTACTAATGCCGAGAGGCTCCCAACGCTTTTTGCCGGAGCAGCCGTGCGTCTCGATCCTGAGTAGATCTCGGGTAACTAAATAAGCTCCCATCAGAAGTGGCTGCGGCGGAGACACCTGTCCCCCGCAGCCATTTTGGACCTTCATTGGCGATACTCATATACCGCGCACGGGTCGGATATTTATCTGCTTTCGTTTATAATCCTGTTGTCCAAAAAACAAAAGAAATCGGCGCTACGCTTCTGACAGCCCCCCAAAATGTGATGCACAAGAAATTTACGATAGGTCTCGCAATTTCGTTAGCCGTGTTTACCGGCTCAGTATTCGCTCAGCAGAATTCTGCTGATGATCTCAACACCATTCTCAAACCGGTCAAGTGGCGGTCGATCGGCCCGTTTCGCGGCGGACGTTCCGTCGCAGGCACCGGCGTGGTTGGCGATCCCAAGACCTATTACATGGGTACGACGGGCGGCGGCCTCTGGAAGACTGACGATATGGGAATTAGCTGGCGAAATATTTCTGACGGGTATTTCAAGACAGGCTCCGTCGGGGCCATCGCGGTCTCTGAGAGCGACCCCAATGTTATATACGTCGGCATGGGTGAACATGCGGTCCGCGGTGTAATGACCCATCATGGCGACGGTGTCTACAAGTCCACTGATGCCGGAAAAACATGGAAGAAGATCGGGCTCGACCAAACGCAGCACATCTCGAGAATAATAATCCATCCTAAGAACCCGGATATAGTTTATGTTGCGGCTCAAGGCGCACTTTACAGCAGATCGCAGCAGAGAGGCCTATTCAAATCGATCGATGGCGGTACCACTTGGAAGAATGTACTTTATGTCGATGACAAGACCGGTGCGTCAGAGCTCTCGATGGATGCGAACAATCCGCGAATAATGTACGCCGCAATGTGGGAACATGGCAGGCTACCCTGGAAGGTCATTAGCGGTGGCCCGGGCAGCGGCCTATACAAGTCCACCGACAGCGGTGAGACATGGGAAAAGATGAAGGCCGGCCTTCCGGAAGAAATGGGCAAGATGTCGATCGCGGTCGCACGGTCCAATTCGGAGAAGGTCTATGCATTGATCGAGAGCGACTCTAATAAGGAATCTCGAGGGCTTTACGTTTCGAACAATGCTGGAAAGAGCTGGAGTCAGGTGACAAACGAGCCTCGCTTGGTCCAGAGAGCCTGGTATTACATTGAACTCTTCATAGACCCCAAAAATGAAAATACGATCTATGTACTGAGTGCCCCGGCGCTTCGATCCAACGATGGAGGGCGAACGTGGGAGACCCTATCGGGCACTCACGGGGATTTTCACGATCTTTGGATCAATCCGGACAACCCGAATAACTTCATTATTTCGAACGATGGCGGATCGGCCATTACATTCAATAAGGGCAGGAGTTGGAGCACGCAGAGCAACATGCCCACAGCCCAGTTCTATCGAATAAACGTGGACAATCAGTTTCCATACCGGGTTTACGCAGGGCAACAAGATAGCACCTCCGTTTCGATCGCAAGCCGGGAGCTGGGCGGTGGCGGTATTTCTGCTTCGAGCTGGACCGCATCCGCGGGCGGCGAGAGCGCGTTTCTTGCATTTGATCCGGACGATCCGAGATTCGTGCTCGGCGGTAGCTATCAAGGTTCCATTGAGGTCATTGACGACAAGGCAAGTGCAGGTACTAGTATCATGCCGTCGCCTATCCAGTACCTTGGGATGGATGCCAAAGATATGAAGTATCGGTATAACTGGAATGCTCCGATCGTATGGGATAAACACGATCGCTCTTTCTATCACGGGTCACAGTTCGTACTGAAGACAACAGACATGGGTAAGACCTGGAGAGAGATATCTCCCGACTTGACTCGAAATGAAAAAGACAAGCAGGGCAAGGGGGGAGAGCCGTACACGAACGAGGCCGTCGGCGCCGAGAATTACGGCACTCTCGCCTACATCACTGTTTCGCCGCATGAAAAAGGTGTCATCTGGACCGGAAGCGACGACGGCTATGTCCAACTGACCCGAGACGGCGGAGCTACCTGGAAGAACGTAACCCCTCCAGGGCTGGCCGAATGCCTTGTAAACGCAATCGAGGTATCTCCGCATGACAAGGCTACCGCCTACATCGCGACTACTCGATACAAATTCAATGACCACTCCCCCGGCCTTTACAAAACGACAGATTACGGAGCTACGTGGACCAAGATCGACAACGGCATTCCCGGGAACGCGTTCACCCGCGTGGTGAGGGAAGATGAGGTAAGACGCGATCTGCTTTTCGCCGGAACGGAGTTGGGAGTCTTTATCTCTTGGAACGGCGGCAAAGACTGGTCACCGTTCCAGTTGAATTTACCGATCACGCCGATCACGGATCTTCGAGTTCACAAAGGCAATCTGATCGCGGCTACCTCAGGCCGCGCCTTTTGGATCCTCGACGACCTCTCACTGGTCCGTCAGTACAAAAAGGATGTCCCGACGTTCTCCATATACAAACCGGCCGATGCTTATATCTTGAACGGCAGCAGCGAACTCAATGGCTCGGACAACGAGTTTACAGGTGCCAACATATCTCGAGGCGTTAATCCGGCGAACGGCATCGTGCTCTATTACAATCTGCCCGAAATAAAGAAGGACGATGTACTTTCACTCGAGATCACCGACGCCGAGGGCAAGTTCGTTCGCACATTCTCATCAAAACCCGATCCTGCTTACAGACGCTGGGACGGCGGCCCCGGACCTGACCAGACACTGTCTAAGACAAAGGGACTGAATCGTTTTGTATGGAACATGCGTTATCCGACAATGCCTGGCGTTCCGGGCGTGTATATCGAAGCGAGCTATAACGGGCATAAGGCATCGCCCGGCAGATACCGCTTCACGATTAAGATGGGCACACAAACTGTTGCAACAGACGCCGAGATCCTCCCCAATCCGCTTTACTCGACCACTTCGGCGACATACAAGGAGTACCATACGATCATGTCCGGCATGGAAAGTGAACTTTCCACGATGCACAGGACCGTTAACAGCCTTTATGAAAAGCAAAAGCAACTTGAAGCGATCCTCAATTCCCTCCCCGCTGGCGAAAAGTATGCCGCTGTCAAACGAGATGGCGACGCATTGCTCAAGAAGTTGAAGGCCTGGGACGAGGACATGGTTCAGCGTAAATCACGTGCCTACGACGACGTTGAGAATTATCCGAACAAATTCACTGCCAATTACATGTTCCTGATCAACGCAACCGAGAGTGACATTCCTCGCGTAAATCAGCCAAATGTCGACGAACTCAAAAGACTCTCTTCGCAATGGGCGGCACTAAAGTCTCGCTCAGATGAAATGGTAAGCAAGGACATTCCTGCACTAAATAAGCAGTTGTGGGAACTGGGGATCGGAGCGATCTGGAAGGAATAGTAATTTGTTAGTTAGTGATCATTCACATTGAGCCGCAGGAACCCGGAGTTCCTGCGGTGATCATCATTGGGCAGCCTTAGGTGTGAACTCGTTTGCACCTTACCGCGAGAATTCCCTCGGTTTTGAGTGACATTTCATCCCCACCTCGCCACAGGGCTGTGTTTTCCGATGTTCTATCCCTCCGCTCGTGGCACATGCATTGCCCCCATGTATTTTGTACACGTTGCATGACAATCTTGGGAATTGTCTGCAGATCGCGTACCCACGTTTGTAAAGGAGGTACCCCCAAAATGAAAGCAGTTGCAAAACCAAATGATACGCTCACCATAAAAAGGAGCGATAAAGAGAATTTTCCGACGATGAGGATGCCGGAATTGGATCGGCTGTTCGGCTTCAGGCCATTCAACCTGATGCGTCGTTTTAACGACCTCGATCGGATGTTCGACAGATTTAATCTAATGCCGGAATTCAATCTCGATTTTCCGTGGACACGAGAGAATTTTAACCTCCCAAAGATGATGGCCCCATTTGAACTTCCTAATTTCACCGAGCTTGAAAAGGTCGCATGGTGGCCTGAGATCGAGATCGAACATAAAAACGGCGAGATGAAGGTCCACGCTGATCTTCCTGGAATGAAGAAAGAAGACATTAACGTCGAATTCGTCGAGGATGCCCTGGTAATTTCCGGAGAAAGGAAGCTGGAGACCAAGGAAGAGAAAGAGGGATTCTTCCGCACGGAAAGGAATTACGGCAATTTCTATCGCCGAATTCCGCTGCCTGAAGGTTTTGACGCCGACAAGGCAAAGGCCGTTTTTCATGACGGCGTTCTCGAGATCAACATTGCGGTGCCTAAGCTCGAGCCCAAGGCTCGCAAACTCGAGATATCAGAAAAGGCTCCAAAGGCCCATGCCAAGGCGGCCTGACAAAATAGGCGGCCATGCGGCCGCGATCCTGGTCAAAGTCCGGGCCGGCGTCTTCTCCTCGCCGGCCCGAACTATTTATAAATAAGAATTGCCTAGATCAGACGAGCCTGCTCAGCACGCCGCACCGCTTCCAGCCGCGTGTGGGCGCCGAGTTTTCTCATTATGTGCTGGACGTGATTATTAACGGTGGTACCGCTTATAAAGAGCTTCGCGGCGATCTTTGGAGTTGTTTCCCCGCTCGCGAGGTGCCGAAGTATCTCAGTCTCTCTCTTCGTAAGTTCGGCAAAATTTGTCGGTGTCCTTTTGGCCGAAAGGATCTCGCTGACATTAACTGTCGGCAAGCTGGTTTCATTTACCACAAAATCGCGAACAAGGATCTCGAATCGCTTCTGCAGGTCTGCCGGGCGGGCAATGTGCACCGTATATCGCGATGTCGTAGCTCCCGCAGGAACCATTAATACGGAGACATTACACCACTTGCGTTTTCCGTTTGCGTTGACCTGGATCTCATAGCTCTTGATCGGCTGATTATCCCGGGCCTGGCGTTGGATAGTACACTCACTGCTGCATGCCCTTCCACACTCGTCGATCCCCTGAACAACGTCGCTGCAGCATTGCCCCACCGCCTCAACTTCTGATAAGCCAAACAACTCCGACGCTGAGCGATTCCATGCCACGACCACGCCATTGGAATCAAGTGCGAACGCAGGGTCAGCCGTACCGCTAACGAGCCGTTTGATATCGGTGAGTCTCATTGGAGGATGTGATCACAAAAATGATCAAAAGTAATTATTGTTCGCATCACGATACAAAGGCAAACATAAATGCGGAGAAAAATATCCGCATTTTGGACTTATAGCCGATGGTCTTCTCAAAGGGCACAGGATACGGGATACGAGCATTAGCATTCCTGGCTCGGCATAACGAGATGCGTCGATGCGGACTGAATGAGATTGCTGCCAGTGAACAGATTCCGTCCGAATATCTGAGAAAACTGCTCACGGAACTTCGCAGGCATCGGCTGATCAAATCGGTCAAGGGTATTGGCGGCGGCTATTTGTTAGCAAAGGAGCCGTGGAGCATAACTCTCTGGGACGTATTTAGTGCGTTAGACCAGGACCCGTATCTAGATGAATGCGTATTATGCGGATCTCCTAAGGACAAACCGCCTTGTCCGTTCTGTAGTGAGTGGCGGCAGGTCGGTCAAGACCTGGAGTCCAGACTGAGAAGTTGGACGATCGCGAAATATGCAGGTATCGCCCCGGCGAATATCTGAACACATCAATTGAGAATGACGCTGACCTGGATCGCCATTATTGCAAGCCTCCTGATGGGAAGTGCCGCGTTGCTGATCTTTATTTTCGCGGTCAAGCGGGATTATTTCCGCGACATCGAGGACATAAAATACCAGGTCTTTTGGTCCGATATTGAGGAACTTGTGAACGAAGTCGAGGAGGAAACGACAAATGAGCGATAAAAGAGACGCTCACAATTCAACCGAGAGCAGCGAGCCGATCTCGCGTCGCAAGGTGCTGGCGTGGCTAACAAGTATGGGGATACTGGGGTCGGGGATAGTGACCATATTCTCCAATCTGGTCTTCATCAAGCCGCGGGCGACCTACGGGCAGCCAAGCCGATTCAGTATCGGAACGCCCGACGAGTTTCCACCGGGTACGCGTATTGCCCTCGGCGACCAAAAGGTAGCTGTCATCCGAGAAGGGGACAAAATGGCTGCGATCTCTATAACGTGCACCCATCTGGGCTGCATTGTCGGCGTGTCTGAAACCGGATTTGCCTGCCCGTGTCACGGCTCTCGCTTTGATCAGGATGGCAACGTAACCGGCGGACCGGCCCCGAAACCGCTTCCGTGGTTCGAGGTCACACTCGCCCCCAATGGTGAACTTGAGATCGACAAAGGTAAAGAAATTACCCCGGGTAAATGGTTTACGGTATGAGCAAGACAGGCAAAAACAAGAGCATTTGGAGCGTGATCGTCGATATGCCGGCCGCAGTTTGGTCATCGGTGTTTCGTCACAATCTGCCGCACACTGACCTTGGGCGTTCGCAGACAAGCTTTACCAATTTTTTTCTGCACATACATCCGGTGAAGGTCCACAAACATACGCTGCGGCCGTGGTTTACGATGGGCCTCGGGCTAATGAGCCTATTCCTCTTTTTGACCCTAACGGTGACGGGCGTACTGCTAATGTTTTATTACGTACCGTCCACTACTCAGGCATATGACCGTATGCTTGACCTGCGAGGATCGGTGGCTTTTGGCGTATTCCTGCGAAATATGCATCGATGGTCGGCCCATGGAATGGTCGCTGTGGTGTTCCTTCACATGTGTAGGGTCTTCTTCACCGGCTCTTACAAGAAGCCGCGTGAGTTTAACTGGGTGATCGGGGTACTTCTATTCCTCCTGACGCTATTCCTCAGCTTTACGGGATATTTGCTGCCATGGGACCAGCTCGCGTTTTGGGCGATCACGGTCGGAACAGCAATTGCCGGTTACGCTCCGGTCTTCGGTAATGAGATCAGGTTTCTCCTGCTGGGCGACACGACGGTTGGACAGGAGGCCCTGCTTAGATTCTACGTGCTGCACGTCGCTGTCCTTCCGCTGATAACGACGCTCCTTATAGCGATCCACTTCTGGCGTATTCGCAAGGATGGCGGAATGTCCAGGCCTGAGTCAGCTGACATCGTCGAGCAACCTTCGACGCAACCGCTTGTCGGCTTAGGTTCGGCAGCATTCGCCGGCGCCGAGGGCATCAACGTCATTGAAAAGAAGCGATACGGCGTTCAAGGATTGGTCCGAGGGCCTTTCACTAAAGCCGGTAATGTCCCCGACAACTCCGTCTACAGTTATCCGAACCTATTGCTTGCTGAACTCTTTGTGTTCATTCTCACGATCCTTGGCGTGCTAACGGTCTCATTCTTTTTTAACGCTCCGCTTGAGGAACCGGTCAACGTCCTTCACCCGCCAAATCCGGCCAAAGCCCCGTGGTACTTCCTCGGACTACAAGAAATGGTGAGTTACTCGGCGTTCTGGGGCGGAGTAGGAATTCCGGCTCTCGAAGTGCTCGTTCTGCTGCTCGTTCCCTACTTCGACCGCGGACAAAAAGGCATCGGTCGATGGTTCGCAAAGGAACGATTATTGGCCAATACGCTGTTCATGATCTTTGTGGTGGTCAACATCTTTCTCATTATTGTCGGCACATTTTTCAGGGGCGAAAACTGGGAGTTTGCATCGCCGTTCTAGAGCGAATTGAGGATTTGATTGTATGAAGACGCGATTATTATTGGCTGTAGCAAGCATTGCCATCCTGGTCGTACATGGATTCGTTTTTTACCAGCAGTTCTTTCACAAATGGGAGAACTACCAGACATCCTATTTCGATCAGGCTCGAACTCTGGCAAAGACCGACGCTGAACGTGAGATACTTGCTAACCGCAAGCCAAAAATAGAACAGATCATAGTTACCCAGTTTGGCAGCAGTAGGGTTGACCGCTGCACCACGTGTCACATCGCCTCGGATGATCCGCGGTTTAAGGATTCTCCCCATCCGTACAAGACCCATCCATATTCGGAAGAACTGGGGGACAGACAAGTGAACGGAAAATGGGAACGACGGCATAAGTTCTCGGACATGGGCTGCACGGTTTGCCACGACGGGCAGGGCCGGGGCCTCGAGGAGTATTTCGCACATGGTGAGGACCATTATTGGACCGAGCCGATGCTTGGCTACGTGACCCAAGAAAACTGGCGTGCCGAATTCAAGGGCAAATTGAAAGGCAAGGATTTCATGCAGGCCAACTGTGCTCAGTGCCATACGGAAAAGGACTTCAAGAGCACTCCGGCAGTCAACAAGGGCCGGGAACTCTTTATTCAAAAGAACTGTTACGGCTGCCACAGAATGGAGGGCATCTCCAACGGCACCTTGGGGCCGGATCTATCAGACGTCGGAAAGAAATGGAATCTTAACTACCTATACGAGTCGGTTGTCGATCCGCGAGCCAACAGCAAGACTTCGTTCATGCCCAAGTTCAACCTGACCGATGACGAGGTAAAGTCGCTCGTGGTCTTCCTAAAGAGCCGGCGGGGATTTAATTATGCCGAGACAACTCTTGATCGTTATCGCGCCAGTCTGAACAAAGGACAGGCCGCCCCGCCGGCCGCAACTGAACCCGGTGCCCCGGCAACCACAGCCGTTGCTTTAAGCAATTCAGCAGCCCGCGGAGAACAGTTGATCGCCGAACGAGCCTGCGTTGCCTGTCACAAGCTTGGCGATAAAGACGGTGGTATCGCTCCGGATCTGTCGTTCGAGGGACTTATTAAAGAGGACAAGTGGATCGTAGCTCACTTTAGGGACCCGCGAGCTGCGATACCTGACTCCATTATGCCGACCTTCGGTTTCAGCGACGGAGACTACGCGGCAATGTCGGCCTATCTGACCAGCCTCAATAAGCCGCCGACACTCGGTACCTCTCAGGAGATCTACCAGAATCTCTGCATGCGCTGCCATGGCGACAAGGGCGACGGCCATGGTTTGATCGCAACGTACCTCGACCCGTATCCACGTGACTTCACCAACGTAGGCTTTATGAACAGCCGTACCGAAGAGCGGTTCATAAATTCAATAAAGAACGGTGTCGGAGGTACCTCAATGCCCGCTTGGGGCAAGGTCCTGAACGAAGAACAGATACGCGGAGTTCTTTCTTATATCAATCAGAGCTTTACTAAGGAGGCTCGTCGCGAGATCAAGCCTCGGGACGTTCCGGATCAGAACCCGGTCGCGATGTCTGCCGAGTCGATAGCTCGGGGCGAAGCTACCTATATGATGCGATGTACAGGTTGCCACGGACGCAAGGCCGACGGCAAGGGAGCGAATTCCCTCGACATCCTGCCGCGTCCCCGCAATCTGCTGAACAATCATTTCATAAACACAGCAGAAGACCGACGGCTCTTCGAGTCGATCCTTTACGGAGTTCAGGGCACAGCGATGCCGCCCTGGATCGACTACGGCCTGACTAAGAACGACGTAGGTGATCTTGTTAACTACATTCGAAGCCTGAGTCAGGGAAAGAAGGAGATCGCGGGGATGAACCTAGTCGCTCTTGGCCACTAGCACTTAAGACGGAGACTTTTTTATGCAAAAAGAGGAAACAATAATTGATGCGGGCGAGATACCGGTTTCGGCATCCGCGAGAATAGCGGAGTCGGTCCACGAGGACCGAACTGCGAAGCTTTTCCTAATAAGCTCGATCGTCTACTTCTTCATAGTAGGCATCGTTGCACTCATAATCGCGGCCAAGTTCGTCATGCCCACCCTTCTGGGTACTATCCCGCAATTTACGTACGGCCGACTCCGCCCTCTTCACGTGAACGGCATGCTCTTCGGCTGGCTGTTAGCCGTCGACATGGCACTCATGTACTACGTCGTTCCAAGGCTTTGCGGTGTAAAGCTTTGGAGTGAAAAGCTTGGCATTGCTACGGCAATACTCTGGAACATAATCATCCTAAGTGCCGTGGTCTGTTTCCTTATGGGATGGAATCAGGGCTGGGAATATGCAGAACTTCCGATGGCCCTTGATGTCGGTGTTGTAGTTGCGTGGGTCATGTTCGGAGCAAACCTGTTTCTTACCATCGCGAACCGGAAATACACCGCGATGTACGTGTCGCTGTGGTACGCAATGGGCACGATCCTTTGGACAGCGTTCGTTTACCTCACCGGCAACTTCGCAACCCTATTTACTACTGGTGTCAATCAGGCGAATCTTAACTGGATGTATGTGCATAACGCAGTGGGACTGATCTTTACTCCCGTCGGCCTTGCGATCGCCTATTACTTTATCCCGAAAGCCTCCAATACACCGCTTTACAGTCACAAGCTTTCGATGATCGGGTTCTGGTCCCTTGCTTTCGTTTACGTTTGGACGGGTGCTCATCATATGATCCATGGCCCCATCTCTCAGTGGCTTCAGACTATAACGATCGTCTTCTCAGTGATGCTGCTGATCCCGGTTTGGGCGGCGGTTTACAACTTCTTCTCCACGATGAAAGGACAGTGGCACCAATTGCGCGACAACGTCTCGCTGAAATTCCTGATGTCGGGTGTCGTGTTCTACCTTCTCACGTGTTTCCAGGGGCCGATGCACGCACTTCGCGCAGTCAATGCGATCGTCTCAAAGACTGACTGGATCCCAGGCCACGCTCATATGGCGGTCTTGGGTGCCTTCTCATTCTTTGCGATCGCGGGTGTTTACTACATTGTCCCGAGAATTTACAAAACTGAGCTTTATTCGATCGCCTTGGCGAATTGGAGTTTCTGGCTCTTCCTCGTCGGCGGTCTCGGGTTCTTTGTGACGCTTTGGCTCGGAGGATTCTGGCAGGGCTGGCAATGGAACAATCCGGCCATTCCCTTCATTGACACCGTTATTGCGTTAAAGCCGATCTGGCACACTCGCCTCGCGTCAGGATTCCTGATGTTTGGCGGCATCGTAGCGTTTGCCTACAACATTCTGGCAACAATAATCGGCTCGGGCGGAAAGGAGGTCGAGGCAGATGCTGTCGCGGTTGCCGCCTGATGCGGTCGCGATCATGACAGCAGACGGAGAAAAATATGTTACACAAAGCAGATTACAACGCCGGATTTTTTGTCGCCGCCGCTCTAGTGATGTTCTTTATCGGCGGACTGTTGACGACGGTAGTTCCGCCACTGATCGACCACAGCTGGTCGAGGCCGTTTGAGAATAACGATCCCAACGCCGGGCCTACAGGCAAGCTGAATCAACTGAACGATCTGGAATTGCAGGGACGGGCGATCTACGTTCGGGAGGGCTGCTGGTACTGCCACACACAGCAGGTCCGAACACTTCTCGCGGATACAAAACGTTACGGCTGGAGAGGCGTGGATGCCCCGATCTCGACGCCGGATGAATTCGTCTATGACAATCCCCATCTGTTCGGTACAAAGAGAACAGGCCCGGATCTCGCACGGGTTGGCGGAAAGTACAATATGCAGTGGCACACCGCACATTTCCGCAACCCTGCTGATCTGGTGCCGGGATCGATCATGCCGCCCTTTCCATGGATCGCAAATAATCCCCAGGAATTATCGGCTCTGGTCGCCTATATGCAGACCCTTGGAAGATCGAAGAACTGGCGGCCGGACAACGACTACGAGAAATAGCCGTAACGGCCATTTCGGTTGATGGTGAAATATGACCGACTACACATATCCGAGCGTATATTTTGCATACTTCTTTTTCTTCATCGTCGCCGCGGGAGCGTTGTATTTCTTCATACGCACGTACAAAGACGGCTACTGGGGAGAACACAGTGAGGACGTGAAGTACAGGATGCTCGAGGACGACGATATTGGAGGCAACTATGGACGAAAATAAAGAGAATGACGAGATCAAAGAATACGCCGGCGGATGGATGACCGAACGTAAAGGCACCGATGCACCAATGTTCCTGAAGATCGCGTTCGCGGTGATATCGCTTAGCTGTCTCACCTATTTGATCGTCTACATGAATGGCGAGACCGGACATGCGGATCGAGGCGTCCTGGTGCAGGCATTTAACAAGGTAACCGGTACGGCGGACGGTTTTATGTACTTCGTTGGGGCCTTGATAGCGATTTATATCGTTGTACTGGTTGTTTTCGCATTCAAGAAGTTCCGCGACTAGAAGGACCGCCATGAGCGAAGAAACTCTACAATTCGAGGCGGTTGACGCTAAAGACGCCGATTATTGGATGAAGATGGTCAAGTGTCAGGACGCTTGCCCTGTTCATACAAATGCGTGCGGCTATGTCACCGCTATAGCCGAGGGGCGAGACCTCGACGCATACAAGATCGCGCGAGCGACCAATCCGTTTGCCTCGATCTGCGGCCGCGTGTGCGGGGCTCCGTGCGAAGCAAATTGCCGCCGCGGCGATCTGGATACGCCTATCACAATTCGTGCATTAAAGAGGTTCGTCAACGAAAAGTACGGGCCCGAGACCGGCGATTTTACCTACTATCGCGAAGGCTGCAATACAAAAATGCTGCCGCCCGAACAGGGCGAAGGCGAACGCATCGCCGTCGTCGGTGCCGGCGTTGCCGGGCTCACCGTCGCACACGACCTCGTTCAACTTGGGTACAAGGTCACGGTCTTCGAGGCGTACGACGAGCCGGGCGGAATGCTCACGGCCGGCGTGCCGATCTATCGACTGCCGCGTGAACTCGTAAAAGCTGAGATAGATGCGATCCTCTCGATGGGCGTAGAGCTTAAGTGCAACATGCGTCTGGGCAAGGATTTCACCATCGCATCGCTCCGCAAAGAAGGCTACAAGGCGATCTTCCTCGGCATTGGCCTTCAGAAAGGTCGCAAAATACCGATCGAAGGCGCCGACCTGCCGCAGGTTTTCGATGGGCTCGATTTTCTCCGTGCTTTTAACGAGGGCAAGCCGATGGAGCTCGGCCGACGAATCGTCGTCATCGGCGGCGGCAACGTCGCTTTCGACGTTGCTCGCTCGGCTGTTCGTCCGGCCAAGGTGCCGATGGCAGACGCCGCCTCGGACATGGAGCGGACCGAACGTATCGCTTATGACGTCGCACGCTCCGCCCTGCGGCTCAGCGGAGATAAGGAAGTACACATTGTCTGTCTCGAAAAGCGTAACGAAATGCCCGCCGACGAGATTGAGATCGTCGAAGGCGAAGAAGAAGGCATTCGCCTGCACGACGGCCGCGGCCCACGAGTCATTCTCGATGAGGAAGGCTACGTTACGGGACTTCGCACGGTGAAGTGTGTCTCGGTCTTCGACGAGAATGGCAAGTTCAGCCCGAAGTTTGATGAAGAAGCGGTCGAGGATATTGCCGCGGACACGATCATGTTCGCCATTGGCCAGACGTCAGATCTTTCGTTCCTCTCACCCGAGGACGGCGTCGAGGAAACCAACGGCCTGATCAAGGTCGATCCGGATACTTATCAGACAACGGCACCCGACGTTTTTGCCTGCGGCGATGTGGCTCACGGCCCTCGGCTCTTCATCCATGCTATCGCCTCCGCACAGATCGCGGCCCGCTCGATGCACGATTACCTTCGCGGAACGCGGACCGACGTCGTTGTCAAAAAGCGATGGCTGCCGGCGAGCTACACGATGGAGGAAGGCTGGGACCAGATGCGGCGTAAGCTGCCGCCGGCTCTCGACAGTGAACTCCGTGCGTCGTCGAACGAGATCGTCGAGATCAACTATCCAGAGGCCGAAGCACGCAAGCAGGCCGCACGTTGTCTTCGCTGCAACGTAAACACGATCTTCGACACGTCTATCTGCGTCGCGTGTAACGGATGCGTCGATGTCTGCCCCGAGAATCTGATCAAGCTTGTCGGGCTTGAACAGGTCCGCTCGGACAGTTATCTGATGCAGGTTGCCTCGGATACCCTCGGAATTACGGACAGCGACCTTGCGGGTTACAGCGACGCCGAACTTGCCGATCTCGGCGGTATAATGCTCAAGGACGAATCTACGTGCATCCGCTGTGCAATGTGCGCATCGCGGTGCCCGACGAACGCGATCCTGATGAAAGAATTTCAGTTCTCCCGTGAATGTGTCACGATCCACGCTCGCAACCCGAAGATCAAATACGCGGCTGTGGCATAAGGGCGAAATGCGCGTAATTGTACGCGGTTTTGACACCGAGATTGAGAATTTAGTGAGACCGAATGAGCAATATTTGGGAGCTTTACGTGGTATTTGCCCTCGGGCTCGTCAGCAGTTTGCACTGCGTGTCGATGTGCGGGCCGATAGTCCTGTCGTATAGCCTGCCGCTCGGTTCCAAGAAGTTAGGGAGCCAAGTTTTTGCCCATCTCGCGTATAATTTCGGCCGTATTCTGACGTATTCGTTACTTGGTGCGATCGCAGGCTTTTTCGGTGGAACCGTCGGTTTTATCGGCGAACTCGCCGGATTTCAAAACGTCGCGGCTATCTTCGCCGGTGTTTTAATGGTCTTCGCGGGCATTGTGATGCTCGATCTTATCCCCAGCAAGCGTCTGCAGAGATTTAACCCGCTCCTTCATACCTCCAGGTTCCTTCGCCCGCTCGGCAGCCGCTTTTCGTCTTCATCCGTTGGCAGCAAGTTCACGCTCGGCCTTGTGCTCGGCTTTCTCCCGTGTGGACTGATATACGCGGCGTTGCTCAAGTCGATCTCGACGGGCACGGTGTTTGCAGGTGCGTTGACTATGACAGCTTTCGGCCTGGGCACTGCCGCGTCATTACTCGCAATAGGCATCTTCTCGTCGGCTTTGAGCCTGAAGCTCAGCCGGTGGGGCAGCCGAGTGGCGGCGGTCAGTGTGCTGCTTCTCGGAGTATTCATGGTCTCACGCGGAGTGATGCCGCTAGCCGCCGCTCAGCCAAAGGCGGACAACGGCGTGCCGGAGTGTCCCTTGCATAAGAACGCAGGTAATTAGTTGAATATGTTAGTAGAAGCAGAGGTCAAGACTCCCAATGATACTCCCGGTTCTGCCGAGACGCCTCCGCGTGTCCGAAAGAAACTGCCTGTCGTCAACAAGGATTTCCAACTCGACAAATACAACTGGCACCGCATCCGCCGCGTAATTCACGCCGCGTGCTTTCTGATATTCGTATCGCTTCCGTTCTTCAATGTGATGCGGTTCGACATTCCCCGACAGCGATTCTACTTCGCGGGATATGAACTATGGATCAACGAATTCGCGATCATCTTTTTTTCACTGATGTTCCTGCTGTTCGTGGTGACCGCAGCGTCGATGCTCTACGGTCGTATCTACTGCGGATACTTATGCCCGCAAATGATATTCAGCGAGGCGTCGCTGAACCTCGAGGAACGCGTGAAGGCGTTTATCAATAAGCACTTCGCGAAACGCAGCCAGAATGTTCGCCTCTGGATGCATCGGATCGCGGTTTATGCCGTGCTCGGCGTCGCGTCAGTCTTTCTGGCGTTCGTATTTATTTCGTATTTCGTTGAACCTCGAGACCTTTTCGGACGCCTTATCTCATTCGATGTTGTAACCGCCGGCGGAATCGCGGGGGCCGTCGTAACCATCATTACGTTCCTGGATTTCACGTTTCTTCGACAGCGGTTCTGCACCACCGTTTGCCCTTACGGCTACTTGCAGGGAATTCTCGGCGACGACAATACTCTCGTCGTCCAGTACCGCGACCCCGAGAGTATCTGCGTCGAATGCAAAAAGTGCATTCGCGTGTGCCACATGGGTATCGACATCCGCACGTCGCCGTACCAGATCGAGTGCATTCACTGCGGGGAGTGCGTCGATGCCTGCAAGCTGATCATGGGCAAGTTCGGTAAGGACACGCTCATACATTACGCCTGGGGAGAAAAAGGTGAGTTGGTTGGAGACAAGACCAAATGGTATCGCCGCATCGGACTGCGCGATGCAAAACGGGTCGCCGTTTTCGCGATCATCCTAGTTTATGCGACGGCGTTGGCAACGGCATTTTCGCTGCGGCATAACGTTCTGGTCCGCATCACGCCGGATCGCTCGACGCTGTATCGCGTCGGCGATGACGGCCGGATCTATAATGTGTTTCGAATCACGCTCGCTAATCGCGGCGGCAGAGATGCTACCGTTCAACTTGCCTTAACGAATCTGCCCGAGGCACGGATCGAACTCACTTCGAATGAAATCAACATTCCCGCCGGTGAGTCCGCCGAAAAGCGTTTCGAGATCTCGGTGCCCGCGGGCAAGTTCACACAACAGGTAAACCACTTCGAGATCATCAGCACGGTATCTCCTGACGCGACCGCCAATACATTTGATGAGACATTTATCGTTCCTACGGAGACGCATACGAAATGAGAAAAGCTACTACAGATTTTTTCCGCGAACATCAGGGCCGCCTGCTGCAAGGTGCATTGGCTGCGATAATGGTGCTATTTATAGGCATCCTCATCGCGGTATATTTCGTCGCAAAAAATGCAAATCCAATCTTCCTCGATGAGAAAGGCCGTCCGATCGAATCACAATCAGGCGCGCGCGGCTATTAACGATGGACGGCAAGGTTGCGGTAAACGAATGCTCTCTCTGCGGTCTCGGTGTCGGCCGTCATCCGTTTGTGCAAACGTTTGAAGGCGCCGAAAAGGAATTCTGCTGCCTCGGCTGCCTGAATGTTTATACGATCTTGCTCGAGAGTGGGGTTATCACCCGCGGAGAGGACATTCGCAATACTGAGATATTCAAGCAGAGCCTTACTCTTGGCCTGATCTCAAATCCTGAAGAAAGAGAAACAAAATCCACCATTCCCACTGGCGCTCCGACCAAGGAAACGCTGCTTCACGTTTCGGGAATGTGGTGTTCTGCGTGTTCTTGGCTGATCGAACATAGCCTCCGAAAGGAACATGGCGTCGTCTCAGCGGAGGCCTTCTTCGCCTCGGACCTCGTCAAGGTAAAATATTGCCCGCAATATCTGCCACCCGAACGCATCACAAAACGCATCGAGCAGCTTGGCTACAAGGCAAGCGAATTCGACCCCGACAGCGAAACCTCTACTAATGAGAAACGCGATCTTGTCATGCGTATCGGCGTTGCCGGATTTTTGTGGCTCAATATCATGACCTTGAGCATTCCGCTCTATGTCGGCTATTTTCAGGAGATCTCTCCGAGCGTCCGGGCTCTCTTCCCTTTTATCCTGATGGTGCTTGCGGCCCCGGTCATTTTCTACAGCGCGTGGCCGATACTTCACCTGGCGTGGACCGGCCTCAAGAACCGTACGATCCGAATGGAAACCCTGCTCGCGACCGGTATCCTTGCGGCATACGTTTATAGTTCTATCCAGGCATTTAGTGGCGAAACACTCGTCTATTTCGACACTGCGGCCGCGATCGTCACGCTCGTCCTCCTCGGCAAAATGATGGAAAAAGGGGCGAAAGAACGGACGACCCGTGCGATCTCGATGCTTTATCGCATGATGCCGAAAAAGGTACGGCTTTTTATTGACGGCGTTGAGCGGTTCGTCTCGGTCGACGCTCTCAACGAAGGCGACCAATTCGTCGTCAAGGCGGGCGAACGCGTGCCCGCAGACGGCGTTGTGATCGAGGGCATCTCGTACGCAGACGAATCGCTACTCTCAGGCGAATCGGTCCCGATCGCCAAACAGCCCGGCAGCACTCTCGTTTCCGGCAGTTTGAACACCGGCAATGTCCTTTTTGTCCGGGCGACAAAGGTCGGCCCCGATACAACGATCGCTCAGATGATCGCACTCGTCGAGCATGCGATCAGCAGCCGTTCGGACATCGAACGAACAGTGGACAAGGTGTCGCGGGTTTTCGTACCGGGCGTCATCGTCGCGTCAATCGCGACGTATGCGGTCTGTTTTGGGTTCGGCTGGACAACTATCGACGAGGCTATGATGCGTGCGATCACGATACTTGTCATCGCATGTCCGTGTGCTCTCGGCCTAGCTACGCCGCTTGCGATCACTGCGGCGGTAGGTGCGGCGTCACGAAACGGCATTCTCGTAAGCGACTCGAGCGTCCTTGAGAAGATACGAGATCTTGATGTGGTCGCATTTGATAAGACGGGCACGATCACCGACGGAAAATTCGAACTTGTCGACGTCGCACTTGCTCACGACGCAGCCCGGTCAGCGGCTGCTATCGGCACGGCATCGAAGATCGTCGCGACACCGGCTGACGCTTTTGAGCACGTCCATCTGCCGCTCATCGCGTCTCTCGAACGCTACTCCGAACATCCACTGGGCAATGCAGTCACTGCCTTCGCCGAAAGCCGTGGTATCAAGCCCGGTGAGGCAACCGATGTCGAGGTTGAAAAAGGCCACGGCATTTCCGGAATTGTCGCGGGCAAACGTGTATTTGTCGGAAATCACCGGCTCGCGGCCCGTTTGAACTGCAGCATCGACGCCGCTCTGGTCGTCCGCGCCGGCGAATGGGAAGACGAAGGCCGAACCGTTGCGTTCTTCGGCGAGGACGGAGATGCGGCAGGAATTTTGGCATTCGGCGACCGCATCAAACCCGAGGCCGCTAAGGTCATACGCGAAGTTCAAGCGCGCGGTATCAAGGCGATCATCCTTTCCGGTGATTCACAAGCTACAACGCGATTCGTCGCAAGGCAGGTTGGGGCGAACGATTTTCACGCCTCGGCACTGCCGCTTGATAAGACTGCCGCTATTGATGATCTGCAAAGAAACGGCAATGTTGTCGCGATGATCGGTGATGGCATTAACGACGCACCCGCACTCGCTCAGGCGGACCTCGGCATTGCGATGGGATCAGGGACCGACATCGCCATGCGAGCGGCGGACGTTGTACTGGTCGGCAATTCGCTCGACAAGCTCCTCACCGTATTTGACCTCTCAAAAAAGACTTGGAAGATCGTCAGGCAAAATCTCTTTTGGGCATTCTTTTACAATACTCTCGGCATGAGCCTCGCAGTCACCGGCGTACTCAATCCGATCATGGCTGCGGGTGCTATGCTCCTCTCAAGCCTTAGTGTGATCGGAAACACGTCGCGCATCTTGAGGAACCGAGACACCTAGCCCCCATTCAACTAGCAATGCATGTTGGACGGAAATGATAAGGGCGCCGCGGCTTGGCGCCGGCATCTTCGGACGTGTGAGTCACTGGAGGAGATCACGAAGCTGCCGGCGGAAGCGAACCGGGATAGGTAACACATTCGCCGGGCGGTTCGCTAGCCCTCATTAGCACGAACCCCCGCGAACAGGTTTGCAAAAGAGCCCCCTTGCCGCACTGCAATTGCGCGAAAGCAAAATTCCTTTTCTCGTCTTTCGCCGTCACACGATGAATTTTGTGAAGTATGTCCTTTATTTGAATGCGGCCATCACACTGATGCGAATGCTTCCTCTGTTATTCGTGATCGTCGTCCTCACCGCGTTCCCCATGTTTCGTTTTTCTTTCGCCGCGCTCCCCGTCATGTTCGTTTCCGGTGCGGTGGCACCGAACGCAGTTTTCAAAATCACCTATGCCCTCTCGGATATGCTTAGCGGCTATCCCGGCACGCGAGTGTTCATGACAGTTGTAACAAGAGTAGGACTTAAACTCCGTGGCCATAATGTGGCAGCTGGCACAGTTGGACGGGTGATTGCGGTCAAATTGAAAATAGCTACTATGGTCGAAACTGGAGGGTCGCCAGGCCCGGGTTCCGTGGCACTTCACACAGTCGTTCGTTGATTGACGGTGGAGGTCATCCGCGGGGCGATCTTTCTGGTGGCAGTCGACGCAGTTCGCATTGCCGGAGATGACCTGTTGGTGATCGAAAGTGGCAGGTCGCCAACCGTCCGTCCGATGGCACGCTACGCAGTTGTTACTGATCGCTTGTCGGTGGCGGTCATCCTTAGGACGATCCTTCTCATGGCAGACGGAGCAGCTCAGGTCACCCGAGGCGACATTTTGGTGATTGAAAGTTGCCGGCGTCCAACTAGTCGTATTATGACACCCCAAACAACGATCTCCCACCCGCTGATGCATTTCGTTTACAGGTTTCTTATCAGAATGACAGGAGGCACAATTGTTAGATGATTCGACCGTAAGGAGATCGTGGCGGAAGGCGGTTGGTCTTCGCCGCTCAGGATCGGATAAATGAACAATGTGGCAGCCCGTGCAATCCGTAGTTGCCAATTGTTGATGAAAGGCAACATTCGAGTGGCCCGCGGCAGAAACGAGCGTCCCGTCCACCTTAAGCTTCCCGATCTGCTCCGGCTTGTGACATGAGGTGCATTTCGCGACATACACACCCTGAAAGGGCACGTGGCACTTCATACAGTCGCGATTCATTAACTGATGGTCTTCAGAGAGCCTGCCCGGTTTGATCATGGCGTCCGGGTAGTTGATCGCCAGGATCAGCGACAGGACCAGCGTCGCAAATATTGCTATTAAGGCTCGCATCTCACCACCTCCAGAAGATCACGATCGAAATTATGTGGAGGAGTACGAACGTAACCAGAGTGGCAGTGAGAGGAACGTGGACCGCGCGCCACTTCTTCATCGCATTCACGGTAACGGAGTCTAAAAGCAGCAAATTCTGCACCTCATCGTCTTTCAGCCCCTGTTTCTTTAGCTCGACCTCCTTCGACCTAAGCCCTTCGCGTGCTTCGCCGAGCAAGTTCTTACCGACAAAACCACTTGCGACGACAATGAGCAACATGAGCAAAGCGGCCCAGGGGAGCAGGGCGTTAAAATGCACCCCGGCATGAACAAGGATCATCAATGCCCCGACCCACGAAAGATACTCGTGCCAGTCAAGCAGCATTTTGGGCGACCCCCACTTGATAAACTTGCGCTTTCGTGCGGAATACAGGAGAGAAACGGGAATGAGAACAGCACCCGCGATACCGAAGTAACGCCCGACCCATGCCTGACCAAGCAAGTGCAGCACGTAATCGAATCCGATGGCGGACAATATCAGAAGGGTATACCAGAAGATCGACGGAGCGAGTTGTCTGAACAACAGCGACCGACTCATAGGCTACACCTCCCTCCCGGACATTTTCGCGAGAGTACAAACCTTGCACAAATAGGCGGCGTGTACGAGAGCATCATTACTTCATACATGTAACAATTCGGACCTAATCCGAGCATCAACGGAATTAGGTGCAAAGCAACCGCAATTATCTAGAAAGCAACTGGAGTACCCCGCGGAATATCGCGTTTTCGTGCCACTGGGACGGAGCAAAGCCGCAAAAGCATGTGGATAATTCCTGGTTGATCGCGGAAATATTCGCATTAATAATGCAAAGTGATCGAAGCATGCCGCTATCGGGAAAAGCCATAGCGGCCCTGAAAGCACAACAACTCGATCAGCCTGAATAAACTATGGCGATCAGAGACGTTTACGAAAACGGCGATCTGGATTTTGCGACTACGATCGGAATACCGATACAGCATCGCAAGTTTGAGCGAAAACACTTCCCTCTTATCCAAACTGGGCGGGGCATACAAAGATAAGGCCTTTCGATCTGAGACCTGCGAGCTCAAGCATATTGCTTTCCGCCGGAGAAAATCCGAAGTTAGTCTCGGTACGTCTGGGACACACATCTATCGTCTTGACGCTGAAACCTTATTCGCACGTCCTTCCAACGATGCAAAAAGAAGCTAACGCGAAGATCGCAAACTCGATGCACGGGATATGACTTTTCGGAATTGTTACACCTACTTTGCGAAAAAACAAAAAGGCGAGCCTGTTGACTCGCCTCTTTGGCGTGCAAGTTATTGCAAATAAATGGTGATCCGAGAAGGACTCGAACCTTCGACCCAATGGTTAAAAGCCATTTGCTCTACCGACTGAGCTATCGGACCACATCGGCTAATAGCCGAAACAAAAAGTTTACCTATTGCCGCTCTTGATGGCAAGCTCCATTCGAATATCTGCCCGTGCGTATTCGGAATGCGGGTCCTTTGGGGTTTCAACAAAGCCGAATTTACGGTACAGAGCAAGCGCCGGAGCGAGCGAACGGTGTGATTCGAGAAATATCACCCGCGTGCCGGTGGAACGCCCAAACTCAATACAAGCATCCATCAGAAGATTGGCAATACCGAGGCCCTGAAACTCGGGCGATACGGCCATCTTTGTGAGTTCAAGAACACCCTCGCCTGCGGGGATCATCGCAACCGTCCCTGCGGCCAAGCCTGAGACGACCGCCATAAAGATCTGACCGCCGGGCTCGATCACAAACCTTTGCGGCTCGTCTAGTATCTCGCGATCGTGCTTTTCAACCGAAAAGTACTTCTCGATCCACTCGTAATTCAGCGAGGCAAAATCCTCAGCCCACTCGTCCGAAAATTCAACGATCTCGACCTTGGCCATTTTCGGGTTAGGAAAACCAGCCCTCCATTACCGATGCCTTGAGGATGATCGTCTGATCGCGTTCCGGCCCGGTCGAGATCAGCCCTATCTCAGTATCGATCTGGTCGGACAAGAAACGAACATAGTTTTGAGCCTTTTCCGGCAACTTATCAAATTCGGTGACGCCAGCGGTATCACTCATCCATCCGGGCAGCGTTTCGTAGATCGGCTTGATGCGGCTAAGTTCCGACGATACAGCTGGAAATGTATCGACACGCCGTCCGTCGATCTCGTACCCAACGCAGACCTTGATCTCCTCGAGGGCATCGAGCACATCGAGTTTGGTCAATGCGACGCTGTCGAAACCATTGAGCTCGGCGGCATACCTGGTCGCAACGGCGTCAAACCATCCACAACGCCGCGGACGCTTGGTGACCGAGCCATATTCGTTGCCGCGTTGCCGGATAAGATCGGCCATGCTTTCCTCAGAATCAACCATCTCGGTTGGAAACGGGCCTTCGCCGACTCGCGTAGCGTATGTTCGGACGATCCCGAGAACCCCGGTGATGTGATGCGGCGGAATCCCTGCTCCAACTGAAGCTCCGCCGGCGGTCGGATTCGACGATGTCACATAAGGATAAGTGCCATGATCGACATCAAGAAGCGTTGCCTGCGCGCCTTCAAGTAGTATCTTTTTGTTCAACTTGCGAGCCTCGGCGAGAAAGTGCGATGTTTCACAGACGAACGGCCTGAGACGCTCGACCAGGGGCGTTATCTCCGCCAAGATCTCGTCTGAACGCAGAGGCTGTTGTCCGAAGAGAACGATTATGCGGTTGGCTTCCTCTAGGTTCCGTTCGATCCGCAGCTTCAGAAGGTCAGGGTTCATCGCATCGGCAACACGAATACCTCTACGTCCGGCTTTGTCTTCATAAGCCGGCCCAATGCCGCGAAGCGTAGTGCCGATCTTCTCGTTGCCGAGCCGTTCCTCGGAGGTGTGGTCCAACGCTCGATGGTACGGCATTATCAAATGGGCGCGGGACGAGACCTTCAGCCTCTCCGGGGATACGGAAATTCCCTTATCCTCGATCTGATCAACCTCCTCAAAAAATGCCTTTGGGTCGATCACCATTCCGTTACCTAACACACAGGTCTTGTCTTCGTGAATGATACCTGACGGCAAAAGTCTCAAAACAAATGCTTTATCGCCAACATAAACACTGTGGCCGGCATTATGCCCACCTTGATATCGCGAGACAACATCAAATCGATCCGCAAGCAGATCGACGACCTTGCCTTTGCCTTCATCGCCCCACTGGGCTCCAATTATTACGATGATCATTTAGTTTTCTTCTAACGGCCGAGGGTCCATTCGTAAAGTTCTACGTACTTTCTGGCCGCGTTTTCCCACGAATTGTCGACCGACATTCCGTTTCGCTGTATTCTGGCCCAAGTTATCTTATCTTCGTAGGCAAAACGTGCCTCGTAGATCTTCTCAAGCAGCTTATCCGAACTATAAGGCCCGAATTTGAAGCCGTTTCCCGTTTGGCTCACGGCGTCCCAATTCTGCACCGTGTCATCGAGGCCGCCAACCGCTCGCACGATAGGCACGGTACCGTATCTCAATGAATACATTTGGTTTAGGCCGCAAGGCTCGAACTTCGACGGCATCAAAAACATATCCGCCCCGGCCTCGATCAAATGAGCCAAGCTCTCATTATAGCCGATATATACGCCGACCCGCGAAGGTGCCCTATCCCTCAGGATCTGAAGAAACTGCTCGGACTCCTTCTCTCCCGAGCCCAAAGCGATGAAAAAGCCTCCGGCCGCAAGAATATCGCCCGCCCCCTGCTTGATCAATTCGACACCTTTTTGGCCGGTAAGCCTCGTTACACTTGCAAAGATCGGCCGATCTAGCTCTCTCGGCAGCGAAAATCGCTCCAGCAGTGCCTGCTTGCACTCGCGTTTTCCGGCAAGGTCGTCGATCGAGAAACGGGCGGGGAGTTCCTTGTCGGTCTCCGGATTCCACTCATCATAGTCGACCCCGTTCGTAATCCCGATCAGGCGGTCCGCTCGCCGCCGCGTCAACCAGTCAAGTCCGTAGCCGTTTTCGGGGGTCTGTATCTCTTGTGAATAGCGCTTTGACACCGTAGAGAGCGTGTCAGAAACTTCAAGTCCAGCTTTCATTGCCGAAGCGTAACCATTGAAAGCGAATGCATTTGCGGACACAGCTGAAGTAAACCCTAAGACAGGGAGTTCCCCCATTCCGAAACCGCCCTGGTAGGCCATGTTATGGATCGAGTATACGGTTCGCGTACGCCGCCAATAGGCCTCACGATGGCGCCTTGACGCTAGCTCAACGGCCGCAAAACCTGTATGCCAGTCATTCAAATGGACAATATCGGGAGCGGACCCTAGCCGCTCAATAAGGGCTAGTGCGGCATGATTGAAGAACGCAAACCTCTCATAGTCTTCGGTATAGCCGTATATAGAGTCCCGGTGGAATAACGGAGGATAGTCGACCAAAAAGGCGGGCGAGCCATTTGCTTCGCTATAAAAGGCCTTTGCTCGAACACTTCGGCCGCGCCAGTTGATCCACAGATCATCGACGGCCGTGTGCCAGAGATATTCGCCCTTTGTTTGCCAATAGCATGGAGTAATGAGAAATGAATCAACGCCGATCTGCTTCAGGGCCTTTGGCAACGCCCCGGCAACGTCGCCAAGCCCGCCGGTCTTGGAATAAGGTACTGCTTCCGCTGAAATGACAGCTACCCGCATAAGTAATGGTCAATTACAAAAGGAAAAATGCACAATTGAAATCAATATTTCAATTGTGCATCTTGCATTGTGACTCTGCAATCGTTACGACTGCATCGATGCCAGGAATTCCGCGTTTGTCTTGGTCTTGCCCAGGCGTTCGAGAACGACCTCCATCTGCTCGACGGGCGAGAGTGGATTGAGCACGCGACGCATGACCCAGATGCGATTAAGGTTTTCCTTATCGATGAGGAGTTCCTCTTTACGCGTACCAGACCGCTGAAGATCGATCGCCGGGAAGAGCCGCTTATCCGAAAGCTTACGGTCAAGATGAATTTCCGAGTTACCCGTTCCCTTGAACTCTTCGAAAATAACGTCATCCATTCGTGAGCCGGTATCGATCAAGGCCGTCGCGATGATGGTAAGCGAGCCGCCTTCCTCGATATTTCGTGCCGCACCAAAGAAACGCTTTGGACGCTGCAGGGCGTTCGAATCGATACCACCTGAGAGGATCTTGCCTGACGGCGGAACGACAGCATTGTGAGCTCGCGCCAAACGCGTGATCGAGTCGAGCAGAATGACGACGTCGCGTTTGTGTTCGACAAGGCGTTTGGCCTTTTCGATGACCATGTCGGCAACCTGTACGTGCCGCGTCGGCGGCTCGTCAAATGTAGATGAGATGACCTCGCCTTTCACCGACCGCTGCATATCAGTGACTTCCTCAGGACGCTCGTCGATCAGGAGAACGATGAGCACGACCTCGGGGTGATTGGTCGTGATCGAGTTTGCGATCGTCTGCAGCAGCATCGTCTTACCGGTACGCGGCGGAGCGACGATCAAGGCTCTCTGTCCTTTGCCGATCGGCGTTACCAGATCGATGACGCGGGCCGCGATCTTGTCCGGATCATTCTCGATCTCCATCGAAAGCTGCTCGTCCGGATAAAGCGGCGTCAGATTGTCAAAGAATACCTTTTCGCGGGACTGTTCCGGTGCTTCGAAATTGATCGCCTCGACTTTGATCAGTGCGAAATATCGTTCGCCCTCTTTTGGCGGACGGATCTGCCCGGAGACTGTGTCGCCGGTCCGCAGATCGAATTTACGGATCTGTGAGGGCGAAACATAAATGTCATCCGGCCCCGGCAAATAATTGTATTCAGGAGCTCGAAGGAATCCGAAACCGTCCGGCAGCGTCTCAAGCACACCCTCGGAGAAGATAAGTCCGCTTTTTTCGGTTTGAGCTGCAAGTACCTTGAAGATAAGTTCCTGCTTGCGCAATCCGGTAGCGTTCTCTATTCCCATCTCTTTTGCAATATGGGTGAGTTCGCTGATAGACATGTCCTTAAGGCCGGCGAGATTAAGCATTACCTCGTCGTTCGAACCACCGGACTTGTTACCGGCTGTCTCCTCGGCATTTAGAGATTCCGACATTCCGTCGGTCTCTGGAACCTCGGCGACTTCGCCGCTCTTGGACCCTCTGGGCCTACGGGATTGGGTTGTTTTTGTAGCCATGCGTATCTAATTGAAAAGTGGGACCGTACAAAACTCTTTTGTTATCCTTGCTGGTTATTAACGACCTTTCCGCGCTTCACACGCGATCAACCTTGGATAGAGATAAAAACTGCGGAGAAAATCGTATGGACTGTATATGTAGTACTGCTTGAAATGAGCAAAACAGCTCTTTCGAGAAATCCTGAACTGCCAAGGAAACTTAATTATTACAACTTTGATGGACGAAAATCAAATAAAAAATCACATTTTTGACACCGCAGCCAGAATTTCTGTCCAAAGATCGTCACGGCCGCGGCCCGACGTTGCGGAATAGGCGATAACACGCGCCTCAGGTATCTCTTTTCGGATCACCGCCAACGTTTTTGACAGTTCATTGTTAGACAGCTTGTCGGATTTTGTCGCGACCACAATTCGCGGCTTTTGTTTTGCTTCAAGCCACTCGTTGAGCTGCATGTCGAGAGCCGTCGGCTTATGCCTTGAGTCGATCAATTGGATGCATAGAGCAAGTTCCCTGCGATCTTCGAGATAATCCCTCGCCATCTGTCCCCAGTCGGCTCGCATCGCTTTTGACACGCGGGCATAGCCATACCCCGGCAAGTCCGCAAAATAGAATTCTTCGTTTATGAGAAAGAAATTAATGCTCTGCGTCCTGCCGGGTGTATTCGATGTTCTTGCAAGGCCTTTTCGCAACAGCAGCGAATTTATCAGCGATGACTTGCCCACATTCGAACGGCCGAGAAATGCTATCTCAGGCCGCCCGTCGGTCACCCAATGTGCCCGCTCGAATGCGCTTTTTACGAACTCGGCGGATGTGATCTTCATCTGGTGCTATTCGACGGTCGCAGAAATGTCCGATGCCGGCACATCGGCTCCCCAGATCTGTGGTGTCTCGAGTGTCTCATTAGCGTCGCCGTCCTCGATCGCATATCTCAGTACCTCATCGATAGTATCAACAACCCGGATAGTGAGTTCGTCACGCACCTCGTCCGGAACGTCAGCAAGGTCTTTCTCATTCTCCTTCGAAAGAATGATCGTCCTTAGCCCGAACCGGTGTGCGGCAAGAAGTTTCTCCTTGACCCCACCGATGGGCAGGACCTTGCCCCTGAGAGTGATCTCGCCGGTCATCGCCACGTCGTGACGAGCGGGCTTCCTTGTCATCGCGGACACCATGGCAGTTGCCATTGTAATACCGGCACTCGGTCCGTCCTTCGGTATCGCGCCTTCGGGGACGTGGATGTGAAGGTCCTTTTCCTTAAAGATCGCCGGATCGATGCCGAGATCCTCGGCCCGTGTCCTAACACAGGTCAATGCCGCCTTTGCCGACTCTTGCATCACTTCGCCGAGTTTGCCGGTGAGAGTGACCTCGCCCTTGCCTCTTACGAGTGTTGCTTCGACCTGCAGCACGTCGCCGCCGACTTCTGTCCACGCAAGGCCATTTACGAGGCCGATCTCACTCTTTCGGGCAATATCCTGTTTTCTGAATCGTATCGTACCGAGAAGCTCCTGTACCTTTTCGGCGTTCACGACGACCTTGAATTCAGTCTTATCTTCGGCAGCTACATATTTTCTTGCGATCTTGCGTAAGCAAGACCCGATCTCACGCTCCAAATTTCGAACGCCGGCCTCGCGTGTGTAGTGGCGGATCGTCTCAAGGATACCGTCATCCGTAAACACAACCGTCTCGGGATCGATACCGCTGTTCTCGCACTGCTTTGGGATGAGATGCTGCTTTGCGATCTCCACCTTTTCCCGTTCGGTATAGCCTGAAAGATGCAAGATCTCTAGCCTGTCCTGCAACGCCGGCGGGATCGTGTGCAGCACGTTTGCCGTCGCGATAAAGAACACATGTGACAGGTCGTAATCTACGTCCAGGTAGTGGTCGCGGAACGTTCCGTTCTGCTCCGGATCTAGTACCTCGAGCAATGCGGCGCTTGGGTCACCTCTGTAGTCACGGCCTAATTTGTCAACCTCATCCAACAAAATGACCGGATTCGTCGTGCCGGCACGCTTCATCAGTTGGATGATCTGTCCCGGCATCGATCCGATATAGGTGCGGCGATGGCCTCTAATCTCGGCCTCGTCATGCACTCCACCGAGGGCGAGCCTGACGAATTTTCGGCCCGTAGCATTTGCGATCGATTTGCCGAGTGATGTTTTCCCCACGCCGGGAGGCCCTACAAAACAAAGGATCGTACCCTTCGGGTTTTTGACGAGTTGGCGGACTGCCAGGAATTCAAGTATCCGTTCTTTGATCTTCTCAAGCCCAAAGTGATCGTCGTTCAGCGTCTTTTCCGCTACCGAGAGGTCCTCGATCTCATCCGATCGGTCCTTCCACGGGACATTCACTAACCAATCCAGATATGTCCGGGCGACGGTACTCTCAGCGGACATCGGCGGCATTGCCTCCAGACGCGAGAACTCCTGCATCGCCTTTTCGGTCGCCTCTTCAGTCATTCCCGCGTCAGCGATCTTCTTCTTCAGGTCGTCGAGTTCGGCCTTTTCATCCTTTCGACCCAGTTCTTTGTGGATTGCCTTGATCTGCTCGTTAAGGTAATACTCACGCTGGTGCTTGTCCATTTGCTTTTTGGTCCGCGAATGGATGTTGCGGTCGAGTTGGCGCTTCTCGATCTCGCCCTCAAGCACGTCAATAAGTTTCTGCAGTCGTTCCTGTACCGACACGGTCTCGAGCAGAGCCTGTTTCTCCTCGACGCCGATCCGCAAGTGCGACGACATCGAATCCGCGATCTGTGCCGCGGAAACACCGCGAAGGCTCGCGTGCAAAGCATCAGTGTAGGCGTCGGGCGAGACACGCAGGAATTGTTCTACCAGCGTATGTATCTTCTGCAAGAGGCCGTCTGTCCGATAGCCCGACTCGTCGGTCGAGGCCACTCGCCTAACGTGTGCGAAGAACATTCCGTCCGATTCCTGCTCGACACGAACCATACGTCCGCGCTCGCGTCCCTCGACGACGACCTTGATCTGGCCGTTATCGAGCCGCTGGGCCTGAAGAATTCGGCCCAGAGTTCCCATCTGATAGATCTGGTCTGCCTTTGGTTCGTCAATGGTAGCGTCGTGCTGGGTGGCAAGAAATATCTGCCTTTCACCCGTCATCGCCTGTTCTAGGGCAATGACGCTGCTGGGCCTGCCGATCTTGAACGCGACCTTGGTAAACGGAAATATCACCACGTCGCGGATGGGTACCATCGGAAAACGTTCAATGTCCGAGGGCATCTGGTCTGAAAATTCTTGCATAAATTAAGGGAACCTCTCCAGCGAGAACAGGCAAATTGTCGAATTTCTGGAATAACTATATTTACGCAAAATCAGAGACCAAAAGCAATAGTTAATCTCTATTCGATCCGAAGCCTTTTCAACAATTGATTTGTCTCTATATACGGCGATTCGCCGTCGGTTTTTACAAAATACTGAAAAGTCTCGGCATAATAAAAAACGCGAACGAGAGCGATCACGTTCGCATTATTTTCTTTGAAGCTAACTTGTGACCTCGATGAAATGAGGCTCGCAGAATCGGGTCCGACACACGAACCTTTACGCCGGAGTTGAGATTTGCGGTTCCAACTCCAATCTCTTTTCAATCCAACTCATCAGAGAAAGTTTAGTCCCCAAAGAACTCCCGCGAAGCGACGCCCCAACGGAGACTGGCAAAAAGGCTCGGCAGAAATATAAGAAGAGTGATCAGAAAAAGAAAGACGCTGACAGTAAGCGGCGTCATCTGAAAATCCGCAATCGGCTTCGCACCGAAAATTGACCAGAATCCATGCAACGTGAAGGCCCAAAGACTCACTAACGAGAGCAAGGATACATCGCGACCCCAACGTTCCCGCCTCGCGAGACCAACCAAACCAGTCAATGGCATCGCGACCAGTAGCAACGCAGGTTGAATGTGTTCTGCTCTCGCCTCGTCGTAAACGAAGAGAATCCCAATTAGCGTGGCGCCAAAGATGGCAGATGAAATTGCGAAAACACTTATGGTGAACCAGACTATCAAAGGACGGTGTGGTCGCTTACTCATAACGAGTTTTATAACACATGACTTCTAAGAGGACAACACCGTTTTTCCATGGAGCCTACCGGGGCGGACAGGGGCGTCCGCGATCCGTTTACGCGGCTTCTTCAGTTCGGGTCATGACCTCAAAGACCGGAGCCTTTCTCTCGATCATTTCCTTTGTCACCACGATCTCCGTGACGGATTTTTCTGAGGGCAAGTGATACATCGAGTCGAGCAATATCTCCTCGAGTATCATCATCAGCCCTCGGGCAC
>CAZJFB010000032.1:32798-36824 GCA_964545145.1 uncultured Chloracidobacterium sp.
TGATACATCGAGTCGAGCAATATCTCCTCGAGTATCATCATCAGCCCTCGGGCACCCACCTTGCGCTTGTGCGCCTCGTGTGCGATCGCCTGAAGTGCGGCATCTGTGAACTTCAAGTTAATATTGTCGAACTCAAATTTCTTCTGATACTGCTTGATCAGAGCGTTCTTCGGTTCGGTCAATATCGTCAAAAGTGCGCCTTCGTCGAGTTCGCGGAGGGTCCCGATCACGGGCAATCGACCCACGAACTCAGGGATCAAACCATAGTGGATCAGGTCCTCAGGCTCCAGGTTATTGATCGACTCGATGTGGCGCTGCTTATTGGTCTTGATATCCGCCTGAAAGCCAAGCGACTTGTTTCTAAAACGCTTCTCGACGACCTTTTCCAGTCCAATGAATGCTCCGCCGCAGATGAACAGAATGTTCGTCGTATCGAGCTGCTGAAAGTCCTGCTGCGGATGTTTTCGGCCGCCGCCTGTCGGGATATTGGCAACGGTACCCTCGAGGATCTTCAACAACGCCTGTTGGACACCTTCGCCCGACACATCGCGTGTGATCGATGGATTGTCGTCCTTGCGGCAGATCTTATCGATCTCGTCAATATAGATGATGCCCTGCTGGGCCTTTTCAAGATCGCCGCCGGCCGCCTGGACGAGGCGAAGCAAGATATTCTCGACATCTTCGCCGACATAGCCTGCCTCGGTTAGGCTCGTAGCGTCGACGATGCAAAACGGGACGCTCAACTGACGCGCCAGGGTCTGAGCAAGCAGCGTCTTGCCTGTTCCCGTCGGTCCGATCAGCAGGATATTAGACTTTTGGATCTCAACGTCACCGCGGCGTTTAGCCATTTCTAAACGCTTGTAGTGCTGATATACCGCGACAGAGAGCCTTTTCTTGGACTCCTCCTGGCCGATCACGTATTCGTCGAGGAAGCTCTTGATCTCGTGAGGCTTAGGCAAATTGGTCCGAACCGCCCCGGTGGCCGTATCAGCGTCGTCATTGATGATCTCGTTGCAGATATCAATGCACTCGTTGCAGATATATACACCCGGGCCGGCGATGAGTTTGCGAACATCGTTTTGCGATTTACCGCAAAACGAGCAGGTCAGGAGTTCCTCTGGACGGCGGAATTGGCTCATAGTGTATGAGTTACGCCTTTAGGCGTGAGCGTAACGCCAAAAGGCGTACCTCTAACTTACTTTTCTCTGTGCTCGATCACTTCGTCGATCAAGCCGTATTCCTTTGCCTGGATCGGCGTGAGGATACGGTCTCGTTCGACGTCTTTTTCGACCTGATCGAAAGACTGGCCGCTGTGATTTGCGATGATACGCGACGTCATTTCACGCATACGCAGGATCTCTTCCGCCATGATCCTCACATCCGTTGCCTGTCCTGATGCTCCGCCTGACGGCTGGTGGATCAAGATCCTTGCGTTCGGAAGAGCGAATCTCTTGCCTTTGGCACCCGCAGTCAGAAGCAATGCTCCCATCGATGCACACTGGCCTACACAGATAGTAGTCACATCGTTTTTGATGAACTGCATCGTGTCATAGATGGCCATACCGGCAGTTATAGATCCGCCGGGGCTATTGATATAGAGATTGATGTCGCGTTCGGGGTCCTCTGCCTCGAGGAAAAGAAGCTGAGCTACGATCAAATTGGCTATTTGATCATCGATCGGAGTACCGATAAAAATAATGCTGTCCTTGAGCAAACGCGAGTAGATGTCAAAGGCCCTTTCGCCTCGCGACGTTTGCTCTACGACCATTGGAACTAATGCCATATTTGTTCTCTCGTTAGTAAAAAAGAAATTACTTCAGGAATAGCTTGAGTTTAGAGAAGTTAAATAACTGAAAATACGGCGATTGCCACATCCGGCAACCGATTTTACAGTTTTCTGTTCAAAAATCAAGCAAAAAATCAGCTCTCATCCGGAACGTGCCGGATCCAACCCAATAGTGAAGGCCTAATCCTTCTTTGCCGCCTTCTTTGCGGGTTCTTTCTTCTTAGCTGCCTTTTTAGGCTTTTCAGACTCACTTGCCGCCTCAGCCTTAGCCAGTGTCTCGTCGATCCATTCCCCCTCTGACACCTTTGCGTGCGAGACGACCGCTTCGATCGCCTTGCGGGTCCTCAGGTTGTTTCGAATGTTCTCAATACCGCCCTCTTTCTCAAAGGACTCGCGTATCTCATCGACAGTGGCACGATAATAATCGGCCAGTTTCCCGAGCTCTTCGTCGACCTCGGAGTCTGCAACCTCGATGTTTTCAAGCAAGGCAACCTGTTCAAGCAGCATTGCTCCTCGCACATCGCGATCAGCCTGCTGACGCATGTTGCCATACGCCATCTGAATGAAATTCTCGTCAACAGCCTTAAGGTCAACGCCACGCTGCTGCAGGTCGCGGGCAAAATCATTGAGCAGATTTCGGGCCTGATTTTCGATCAGCGTATTTGGCACCTCGAAAGGGCTTTCCTCGATCAGCTTTGCGATCGCGTTGTTCCTAAGCCTCGCGTCCGCGTCGGCATGGGCATATTTCTCGAGATCGGCTTTGAGCTTCTTTCTTAGGTCTTTGAGCGACTGATAGCCCTCATCAAGGCTCTTAGCCCATTCGTCATTTAACTCTGGCACCTCGGACCGCCCGATCGATTTGACCTTGGCATTGTAGTGGACGGTCTTACCCGCCAATGCCGCAGAGGAAAACTCTGCCGGATATGAAACGGTGAACTGTTTGTCCTGGTCCTCCTTCACTCCGACAAGGTTCTCGGTGAATGAGGCTTCGATCACTTCGTCGCCAAGAACGACCTCGAGGTCGTTCGCAACAATCGGATCGGCATCGGGCATATCGTCAAATCTGCCTTCCAGATCCACAATTACGGTGTCGCCAACCTCAGACGCACGGCCCTCGACCGGGATCAGCGCCGCTTCCCTCTGCAGCCTTTCAGCGATGAGGTCCTCGACCTCGCCATCAGCAACGGGTTTGACTCGACGGGTAACCTCGATCCCTTTGTATTTGGGCTTTGGGATCTCTGGCATGACCTCGACGTGAACATGCAGATGGATCGACTGCGAACCGTTAACTGCAACGTTCTCGTGATCCTCGAGATGCAGATGCGGTTCGGCCAAAGGGTGCAGGTCGTGCTCGCGAATGGCCTCGGCGACCTTGCCGGGAACAACATCCTGGAGCACTTCGCTCTTGATCTCTTCCTTGTACCTAACGCGGACCACATCCACCGGGGCATAACCGCGTCGAAACCCGGGCACGTTCGCCCGACTCGCGTATTTCTTACTTACACGGTTGTATGAATCCTTGATCGTGGCTGGGTCGATCTCGATCTTAATTTCTCGTTGTGTCGGTGAAACTTCTTTTAATTCGCTCTTCATCTACGGAAAAAGCATAGCAGAGTCAGTTGTGAGTTGTCAGTTGTCGGTTCTCAGTTGTTGGCGTCTAAAGCCAAAGTGGCCGATCGCCCGGCCAATCACTGACCACGGACAACCGACCACTGGCGTCTGATTTTGGTGCCGAGGACAGGAATCGAACCTGCACGCCTCGCGGCGCTAGATCCTAAGTCTAGTGCGTCTGCCAATTTCGCCACCTCGGCAAGATAGCCCCCCACTAAAGCGGGCGGTTGAAGAAGAATAACACTCGACGCGACCCTCCGCAAAACGCCTGTGTTCTGGACGTTGGCACTTTAACGCTTATTTATGAAGGTATTTCTTGTCGTACTCGTCCCACGACATATTGATGTCCCCGGTGCCGAGCCCTGAGTGCGGATCGCTGCCGAGTGCTTTTGACTCGATCTTTGTGAAAAGCTTGTAGCCGCCGTACGCGATGCCGCCGAGCAGGCCGATCCAGAAGACATACCAGAGGATCGACGTCAGGAACCCGAGCAGCCACAGAACGACCATTCCGGCGAAAAAGATACCAATTACCGCGAGAATTAACTTGATGACGTTCATGATCGATTACCTCCGAATCTGTATGATAATACGAAATCTCAGCGTCGATGTTCGTGGAAAAAGACGGCCTG
>CAZJFB010000033.1:0-26051 GCA_964545145.1 uncultured Chloracidobacterium sp.
CGCAAGGCGTTTTGGTTCGTTGTTTATGCGAAAGACAAAGACGGCTGGAGCCACTCGGTCCTGCCGGCGAGCGAACGCTCGATCGCGCTGTCGGCAGATAGAAAGATCCAAAAAGTGGTCGTAAAAAGCGTAGACCGCCTTGGGAATGAAAGCCGATAGATCAGCCTACCGCAGGCTTTCTGACGCCGAAATACCAAACCCAGGCGATGAAGAAGATCTGTAATGGGATGCGGAAAAACAGGTACACGGGGCCGAATTCCATACCGCCCAGATCGACGTGCTTAAAGCTTCCGACGATATTCGCGGGAAGGATCGCAATAAAAAAGACGATCAGCAGTACCGCCGTAAGACGGGCCGACTTTTTCCAGAGCAAGCCGGGAATCGCGAGCAGCTCGCAGATGCCGGTAAAATAGACCGCTTCACGTTTGAGCGGGATCGCGTCCGGCATCATTTGCACCATCGCCTCGGTACTGGTGAAATGGGAGATCCCGGTGGCCAGCAGCATCGCTGCCATAGAGATCCGCCCGATCAAAGCGATGCCCAACCGCTTGCCAAGAAGGGATCGATCCACTGCGTATGTGATGCCAAAGGTTACAAAGAGGATTATTAACGGGGCCATATCTCAGATCGCGTTGGACCCTAATTAGTTCTCTTAATGCGTCCGTCGACGACCGGCGAGATCGTCGCATTCGGCGAATTCCTGATAGCAGCCTCAAAGACGTCTGAGTCTTTCGGTGCAGACGCGGCATCGGTCAACACCTTTCCAGCCTTGAACATCGTATAGCCGTCGCCGCTGCGCGAGACGAGAAAGTCCGATGTGGCGATCGTATAGACGCCTGCGTCGGTCACCGGCTTGCCCGCAACGGTCATCGAGACCACGCGGCTGCCCGCGGGTTTGGCCGCGTCGTACTCAAACCGCACTCCCGAAACCTGGGGAAAGCGTCCGGGTTCGTGGTCCTCGCCGGGGCCGCTGCGAGCGACGCTATGCTCGAGGATCTGACGGAGCAGTTTGCCGGTTACCTCGACCTTTACGATCGGGTTGTTAAACGGAAGTATCGACAGCACATCGCGTTTGGTCAGCGGGCCGGGGTTGTAGGTCAGGTCGGCACGTATCGAACCGCCGTTTACAAAGCCGATGTCCGCCGAGACCGCATTTCGATATGCATCGGCGACAAAATTGCCGATATTCGTTTCCTTTTGACGGTTAGAGACGGAAAGAGCGTCAAGCTCGACCGCGGTCGCCCCGACCGGCGCGGCAAGCTGTTCGAGCAGGCCGCGGTATTTTTCGAATACAGGAGCGAACTCAGGAGCGTCCTCGATCTTGTCAGTGACGGGGACGATCTCCCAATCAAAACTCTCGAGCCGCTTTGTCTTTGCGTTGAAATTCAGGTTGAACCTGCCCATCTCTCTCGCGTCGGCGGTCATCTTGAATATCGGCGTGCCGTTTGACGACGACTGGAGCAGCGAGTGTTCGTGGCCGCCGAGTATCAGGTCAAAGTCGGCACAGCCCGCGAGTTTTTTGTCCTGGTCCATCGAGAGGTGTGTCAGGCCGATGACGGCATTGACCTTCTTCCTGAGCCGCATCTCGCGCACGAGCCGTTTTGCCGCCGCACAATAGTCGGTCACCTCAAGGGCGGCCTCCATCGATGAGGTTTGCTTGGTCTCGGGCAGCAGCAGGCCGATGATGCCGATCCGGACGCCGCCGATCTCGCGTACTACGTACGACGGCGTGTCGGCAAAGAGTTTCTTGGTCCGCGAATCGACAACGTTGGCGCCGAGCCATGTGAATTTCGACTCTTTCATCCGAACGAGCAGGTCGGCGGTCTTGATGTCGAACTCGTGATTGCCAAAAACGGCGTAATCCAGCCCAAGTGCGTTCCACGCGTCGATCATCTGGGCCCCCTTGTATGTACGCGTCTCGACCGACGGCGACAGCGTGTCGCCGCCGAGCGTAAAGATGGTGTTCGGATTTTCCGCAAGTGCCTTCTTCTTTAGCGTCAATAGACGCGCCAAGCCGCCGCGTTTACCGCCCTCGACCGGAGCGAACTGATAAACGTCGTTAACGTGGAGCACCGTGACGCGGATATTCTGTCCAAACGCCGTTGTCGAAACGGCAAACAAAAATGCTGCAACTAAGAGTCTTTTCATCGACATAAGCACGGTGTATCAGTTTCGCGGCTCGACCTTCAAATGTGTCCTCGCCTCCCACAGCTCGGGGAAGAACTTTTTGGTAAGCGTCGTCAGCAAATAGCCGACGCCTTCGCTGCCGCCGGTGCCGCGTTTCATGCCGAGCATACGCTCGACCATCATCACGTGGTGGTATCGCCACAGCGAAATATTCTCGTCATGCTCGATCAGCAGGTCCTGCATTATGAAGAGATTGGCGTACTTTTCGGGGTGTGTGAGTATCTCGACAATGGCGGCGACGCGTTCCTCGTGCGAGCCGGCGGCAAAGCCTTCGCGCCCGAGCAGTGCCCAAAACGCATCGGCGAGGCTCGGGCTTTCAAAACGCTTCCTCAGCCGCTGGTACGCAAAATCATCGAACTTAAAGAATTCGAGTATCTTTTCGTCCTTTGCTCCCGAGGCAAATTCCAGCTCGCGAAACTGCATCGACTGAAATCCGCTCGCCGGATTCAGCTTGTCTCGAAACTCCAAAAAGCCGATCTGCGCCATCGACTCGAGGATGTGTATCTGCGAGACCATGATCTTTTCGATCGCGGTCACCGCACGCAGGCTGTGATTCACGCGAAACGCGCGTCCCTCGCCCAGCCAGCCGACAGTCGCATCGACCTCGTGCAGTATCTGCTTGAACCAAAGCTCGTACGTCTGATGAATGATGATAAAGAGCTGTTCGTCGTGGCTGGTCGGTTCTGAGAGCGTCGTCTGCAGCTCTAACAGCTCGGGGACGCGGAGATATTTGTTGTAAGAAAGTGGGGCGTTCTTGCCGTATTCGTTGGCCATAAAATTCGTGATAATGCCCGTAAATTATGGCTCAATCTTCGGTTATTGCGGTATTTATGTCAATTTTGTGATAATTCCGGCGAAAACCATAAAATACTCTTGACACTACATTAAGATTTGGTTAAATTCTGTTCGTCTATCAACGCTAAAACAAAAGTAAAACCTAAGGATCTTGTAGTTTAAGATTGATTTTCTTTTGGAAACACGTGCGCGAAATAGATCCTTTTCTGCACGACGACACCGTGAGAACATCGCGAGTGTCCAATGCAGGTTTATTCCCGATCGCCAAGGGAGGGAATTGAGTTTTTTTGAAGTTTTAGGAGGATTTAGTGGAGATGTCAAAGACTATCGGCAAGGTCAAGTGGTTTAACAATGCCAAGGGCTACGGATTTATCGAGCAGCCCGGTGAGCAGGACATTTTTGTCCATTACAGTGCTATCACCGGCGATGGCTACAAGACCTTGATCCAGGGTCAGGAAGTTGAGTTTGAGGTCACCAATGGGCCCAAAGGGCCGCAGGCTGAGAACGTGGCAAAGGTCGCGTAACCTGGAGATTTTTCTCAATAAGAAAGGGGCTGCCGGCGACGGCAGCCCCTTTTGTTTTGCGGCGGGCCGGTTTGCTATTTCAGATATAATGAACGCTTTCTGGTCGCCCTAAACCGGGCGGCTCGCCTGACGGGTTTAGTAATACGTCACTTGTCACCAAGCCGTCTATTCCAAAACTCACGGGGCGAGAGGATGGGGAGTGGGGCGTCGGCTGCGACGGTTAGCAGGTCTTCGTCGCCGGTTACCAGGACGTCGGCGTGCGCATCAACGGAGGTAGCCAGGATCCACCGGTCGTCGGTGTCACGAATGGCGAGTTTGTGCGGGGCAGATGGTTTGGGGACTATTTCGACGGCGTTGAAAATAGCTTCGACGGCAGCGATCGCGTCGTCGGGCAGACGCAGCTTTTTCTTCAACACCCGCCGCAGTTCGTTGAGGTGCACCTCGCCGATGACCAACTCGTGTTCGGCCAGGCAGACACGCATCACATCCGCACACAATCCGCGTGTCGCGAAGGCGGCCACGAGGACATTGGTATCAAGGCAAACTCTCACGAGATCGCCTTGAAGATGTCCTCATCGGTTAACAGTCCGCGGGCCTCGGCATACGGCATCACACGCCGCCGGGCGTCCTCAAACTGCAAAACCGCCATCTGCCTACGAAGTGCGTCCCGCGCAATATCACTGCGCGTCCGCCCAGACCGCTTCGCCACGCTCCGCAGCAGTCGCTCAGTTGCAGGATCGAGCCGAATTGTAAGAGTTGAGGTCTTCATGTATTACATTGTAACACAGTCTCGCAAGAAGATACCAAAGGTCGTCACCCGCTCCCCTACACCGTTCGCTTTACGGCGCCCGAACTAGACGAAGACCGGACCCTGAACTTAAACCTACCGCCTTGCTGCATCGCAATTGCTCTGTCGCGTGTTCCGCAAGCTCCGGCCAATTCGGCGGCTCTATACCCCCGCCGTGAGCGACGGGACAATTCTCTGTCACACCCTCCGCGGACTATGGAGAGCGGCTCGAGAGTATTGGGCTAGTGCGTGAAGCTGTCGAAATAGGAGAGTTGGCGAACAAGCCGAATAAGGTGACATTGTCCGAGAGGCGAGAGATGCGCGACGCGCGAACGGACGGTCAAAAGTGAGTGACACAAGTGACTGTTTTCGGTGACACAAGTATCTGTTTCCGGTGACCCAGGTTTTTTGTTTTCGGTGACCAGACCGGGTATTTCCCGTGACCCAAGGAAAGCGGATCGCGGGACCGTAATTATGAGGCAAACAGCGATTTTTATGCGGTGCGGACGCCCAACGAGACGGTGTCAGGCGATCTCGTCGCCCTTTGCCTTTAGGGTTCGGCGCCAGAGTTCGCGATACGAGGTAAAGCGGGCAACGAGCATATTGAATTGGTATCGCTGGGCGTAGCTCAGGTCGCGCTTATCCGCGATCCGCTTAATAAACGCCTCGAGCCGGGCCCTCGCCTCAAGCGGCGGGCGCTTTGACGCACCGTTAAAATAGATGTCGAAATCGATCTTGAGCTTGCGAATATCGTCTTCCATTCGCGATAGCTGCAGATCGACCTCTACCGCATCGTCCTGGCGGCCCTGAAGTTCCCTGTACAGCTTGTTTCCAATTATTGCCATAGCTTGTCGGATCGGGGGAGGGAAATAGGATCGGCGCACACACGCGCCTACTTAAATAAAACTGATAATCGAGCGGCATTCCAGGATTTTGGGACTAATTCGGTTAAGATGTTCGTTATGTCGAGAGCACGTACTACGACCTCCAATTCCACGCTCAGAAACCTGCCCTCGGTCGATGAACTGATGCGCAGCGACACCGGCCTCAAGATCGCCTCGGCCGCCGGCCGCGAACACGCCGCGGAGATGGCCCGAACAGCCATCGCGGGGCTTCGCAGCGGCCTTGGCTCCTCCGACGCCGAATTAACGCGGGAAGCGTTGCTCGATTCTGCCGTCCGGCGGCTCGGTGCCGCATGGCAGGCCGAGCGATTGGCAGGCACGCATCGTGTGATCAATGCGACGGGCGTCGTGATACACACCAACCTCGGCCGGGCACCGCTATCGGAAGCGGCACGCCGGGCGGTTAGCGACGAAGCTTCGCGTTACTGCACGCTCGAATACGATCTCGCAACCGGCAAGCGCGGACGCCGCGGCCGTCGTGCCGAGGAACTCGTCGTCGAACTCACCGGTGCCGAGGACGCCTTGATCGTCAATAATTGTGCGGCTGCGGCGTTCTTTGTCCTGACGGCATTTTCCACCGGCGGCGAGGTCGTTATTTCGCGCGGAGAACTGGTCGAGATCGGCGGCGACTTTCGCGTGCCCGACGTGTTAGCCCAATCGGGCGGAAAGCTCCGCGAGGTGGGCACGACCAATCGGACGCGGCTCGCCGATTACGAAAAGGCAGTAAACAAAAGGACGCGCGTGCTGCTGCGGGTTCATCCGTCAAACTATCGTATCGTTGGGTTTACGGCGATGCCGTCGCTTGCCGAGCTCGCCGGGCTCGCTAAGAAGTACAAGGTCCTTTTATACGAAGACCTCGGCTCGGGGGCGTTGATCGATCTCAGCAGCATAGGGCTCGAGGGGGAACCGACCGTGCGAGATTCGATCTCGGCGGGCGTCGATGTCGTCACCTTCAGCGGCGACAAACTGCTTGGCGGGCCGCAGGCCGGAATTATCGCAGGCCGCCGGGACGTCATCGAAAGGCTCAGAAAGCACCCGCTTTACCGTGCCCTTCGTGTCGACAAACTCGCATACGCCGCACTCGAGGCCACGCTCGATGCGTTTCGCCGCGGAGCTGCCGCGGACGAGGTCCCTGTCCTGCAGATGCTTTCGCTGAGCGAAAAAGAGATGGGCAGACGTGCAAGTGCCTTCGTTAAGGCGCTTAAGGCGAAGCTGCCGAAAAACTCGCGGCTAAGGGTCTCGGCAGTCGACGGCGTTTCGGCGGTCGGCGGCGGTGCTGCCCCGGCGGTCGAACCGCGCACGAAACTGATCGCCCTCTCTCACAAACGATCGTCCGCGGCCGAGATGAGCCAGTTCCTTCGCCGTCACGATCCGCCGATTATCGTCAGGATCGTGGACGATCGCGTGATGATCGATCTGCGGACAATGGAAAAACCAGACGAAGAGGTCTTAGTCGAGGCGATCTTGGAACTGACTAAGATCTAGCCAGTTGTCCATAACCAGTTCCTTGAATTTCTTGACGGAGATGATCGTAGTATCGATCATCTTGCGTGCGTCCTGAAAGTCACTATCACCGGTGATCAGATAATGAGCACCGCCCGCCACGGCACATCCGATAAAGGCCGTGTCCTTTACGTCACGAGTGAACTCTACCTCGGGAATCTGGTCAATCAAAAGAACCGTGTCTTCGATCAGGTGTTTCCAGCTTTCAAGAAGCTCTGAAGAAAGGCCAAACTTCTTTCGACCCAGGACATCGAAATACTCCTGAACGATCTCGGCAGACCCTATCCATTCGATATCCGGATTTTCGACGACAAAGAGTACTACTTCCTCCGGAGTTCGATCTCGAAAGGCAGCCGAAATTAGAACGCCGGTATCGATAACGACGCTTATCATTGGCCGCTTCTATAGGCTTTCAGTTCAGACATTATCTCGTCGTCAGTAAGGGACCTTATAGAGTCGAGAGCTTGGGTTTCGCGGAACAACTGCTTCAGGCGGCTAACACGCCCCGATCGCTCTAAGGTATCGGCCGACCTGACCGTAACTTCTACCGTTTCACCCACGTCGAATGGAGACTCCGACAGGACGATCTGTCGTTTATTCGTGACAATTGAGCGGGTCGTATAAGACTTCATGACACCCGTATTCTATCACCGGCGGGCAGTGATGCGATCTTTTTTTGATAGGGCTAGCCGTTCTTCTGCGAGAAATCGTGCATGAATTCGACCAATGCTTCGACGCCGTTTCGTGGAAACGCGTTATAGATCGATGCGCGAATTCCACCGACCGAGCGGTGGCCTTTTAGGCCGTCGAGGCCGATCGAGGCAGCCTCGGTGCAGAATTGAGCTTCGAGCTGCTCTGAAGGCAGGCGAAACGTTACGTTCATCAGCGAACGGCAATCCCGTTCTGCATGGCCCTTATAATAGCCGTCGCTGTTGTCGATAGCCTTGTACAGCACCGACGCTTTTTCGCGGTTGCGATCGGCAATGGACTCGACGCCGCCCTGGTCCAGCAGCCATTCGCAGACGAGGCTGATAATGTAAATTCCCCAGGTGTTTGGCGTATTGAGCATCGAGCCGTGTTCGGCTATCGCTCGATAGTCGAGCATCGAATGCTGTCCGGCCGGGACGCGTTCGAGCATGTCGTCGCGGATGATCACCAGCGTCACTCCGCTCGGGCCGATATTCTTTTGAGCGCCGGCGTAAACGATGGCGTATTGGCTGACGTCGATCGGCTTTGAGAGGATGTTCGACGACGCATCGCAAACGACCGGAACGCCTTTCCCATCCAGGTCGTACGGAAACTCGACGCCGTGTATCGTCTCATTCGACACGTAGTGAACATATCGCGCACCGGCGTCGATGTTGAGCACTGCCTGCTCGGGCAGTGAGGCAAAGCCGTTATCGTGGCCGTCGTAAATGACGTTGACGGTGCCGCATCGGCGTGCTTCGGCGGCCGCCATTTTGCTCCATGCACCGGTGACGAGATAATCGGCCGTTTCGCCCGCGGGCAGGAAATTCAGCGGCACCATCGAGAATTGCAGGCGCGCGCCGCCCTGCAGGAAAAGGACACGGTAATTCGCGGGGACCTTCAACAGCTTTCGGATGCCGCTCTCTGCCGCGTCAAGTACCTCAGCGAAAGGTGCCGAACGGTGGCTCATTTCCATGATGCTCATTCCGCTGCCGCCGTACGAGAGCATTTCATCGGACGCACGCTGGAGCACCTCGACAGGGAGCATTGCGGGGCCGGAACTGAAATTGTAGATCCTGTTGGTCATAGATCGTGCTCCGTCGGGTGTTAAGACCAACATAGCATATCGGCCGTGGTCGCCGTTATCACGGCATCGGCAATTGAAGCGTCCGTTCGGCGCTAATTTCGGTTTTCCAGCGTTTTTGGAGTAAAATGTCCTTAAAATATCAAACTCTTTCGACGAGTTTGGCATCGTATCGGGCGCCATCTTGCGCTGGTAAGAGAATTTTCGGAGGATCGCAATGTTTCGTAAATCTTTGTTTCATTCGGCAGTCGTCATGGCCGCCGTTCTTGCCGGTACGATCGGCATTTATGCCCAGTCGGCACCTGTTAGCGGCACGGTAGAACTGCAAAAGGCAGACGGCACACGTGAACCTGTCGCAGGCGCCCTTGTTGAGGCCCTCAGGACCGACATTAAGGCGAGTTCACCGCCCGCTAAGACCAATTCAAAGGGCCAGTTCAGCTTTGCCGGGCTCCAGCTTGGCTGGACTTTCATTTTGTCGATCAGCGGCCCCGGCATCGCCCCGACGTACATCCCCAATATCCGTGCCGGACAGGAAAAGATCCTAATCACGGTCCAGCCTGGCGACGGAACGAGAATGCCCGAGGACGATGTGAGAAAAGCAGCTACTGCCGCGAAAAAGACCGGCGGCGAGACGCCTCAAAATAACGATGAGGCCAAGAAGGCGCAGGCCGAATACGAAGCCAAGAAAAAAGAGATCGAGGACAAAAATAAGAAGGCAGAACAGACCAATGCGATCGTTTCAGCCTCACTTAAGCTCGGCAACGAGGCATTCGCAGCAAAGAATTACGACCTTGCGATATCCAAATATGACGAGGGTATAGCCGCTGATCCTGATTTTGTCGGCAGTGCACCGATCTTTCACAACAACAGAGCAACGGCATTGATGTCACGGGCCATTGAGACCTACAACAAGTCGGTCAAGCTCACCGATATTTCGGAGAAAGTGGCCGGAATGACCTCAGCAAAGAAAGACCTCGCCGATTCAGCAGAGGGCTTCCTGCGGTCATATAACGTGCTCAAGAGTGCTCCCGCCGCTGACATCACCGACCGCGCGAATTACGAGTCGACCAAGTACAACGCCCTTAAGGGTTCCGTTGAGACGTTCAAGATCGCCGTGCGCACCGAGCAGGTAGATACCGCCACCATCGAGGCCGCTAAGCTCCTTATCCCTGAGTACCTTGCGGTAGAGCAGGACGGGACCAAGAAGGCGGCGGCAAATCTAGCGTTCGCCGACCTATACCGCGTTGTCGGCGACTCTGAGAATGCCATCGCAGCATACAAAAAGATCCTCGAGACCTCGCCTGAGGACGTCGATGCCCTTGCCGGTGCCGGCCTCAGCCTGGTCAATCTGGGATATATGAATACCGACAAAGCAAAACTGCAGGAAGGAGCAAACTACCTGCAAAAATTTGCGAGCGTCGCTCCGGACACGCATAAGTACAAGGCGGACGCTGTTGCCCTGATCGACACGCTCAAAAAGGAACAGAACGTAACGCCGCAAAAGGTCAATACTCCGGCGAAGAAAAAGCCGTAGTGTTTGGACAAACTTGCTAACTCAAACGGCCGGGCCTGGTCATCGATCGGGTCCGGTTTGTCAGTTATGGAGATAAGATCGATCCAAAAGCAGGACCTCTCCGCCGTTGTCGGGCTGATCCGCGAATTAGCCGAATTCGAACAGTTAAGCCAATACTGCGAGGTTACCGAGGAGAGGCTCTCAGCCGCAATGTTTGGCGACGGGGCGTTTCTCGAGGGGCTGATCGCCGTTGAAGGCGGCGCAGCGGCCGGTTACGCTTTGTTCTTCCCGTATTTCTCGAGCTTTCGGGGCCAGCGAGGGTTTTATCTGGATGATCTCTTTGTCGCTCCGGACCATCGCGGCCGCGGGCTCGGGATCAGGATGATACGTCATATCGCACGGCTCGCGGACGAACGTGGGTTTGAGAGAATTGACTTCCTCGTAGCAGAGGGTAACGCCGCTGCTATCGAGTTCTACAAGAGACACGGTGCCGTTACCAACCCGGGCGAAAGGCATTTCAAGTTCTGCGACGATGCCTTTCGCAAACTCGCCTCCAGGTAAAGCCGATCATCTTTTTTCACCCATATTGTCACAAACGCGGGTGTCACGGTGTTTCCCCTTCGTAACGCAAATAATTGCTTAACTAATCAAACAGTTTCGGAGGCCCATTGTGAAGACAAGTTTTCTTAAGACCGCATTTAACCTTTTTGTATTCGCCTTTATCGTGATCGTTATCGGCAAATATGTGATCGTCGCCCAGAATGCCATTACCGGCGATTGGAAGGCCGACGCCCGCTCTGAGAAGCGCGATAACGACGGCAAGATCCACATTTCATTCGAGAGAGCGACTCGAGGCGGAAAGAACTCGAACGGGTCCAGCTACGAATACAGTGACCTGCAGGGACTTAGCCGCGAACAGGCACAGAATGGCGGCAACGTCCGTTTCAGCCTGGTCCGTGAGGCAGGAACCATCGAGTGCGAAGGAAGCTTTTCGGGTGGAAAAGGCTTTGGCACGTTCCGCTTTACGCCGAATCAGTCGTATTTTGCCGCGATGAAGGCAAAGGGTTTTGATTTCACCGTTTCGAAGCACAAATACGAGGACGACGATGATGTTAACGTTGAGAGCCGCATGCTGTCGGCAGCTCTGCTTAACGTAACCACTTCGTTGGCTGACGAACTGCTGTCGGCGAACTTTGGAAAGCTCGATGTTGACGATCTCTTTAAGGCCGCGATCTTTAAGGTCGATGCGAAGTTCATGGCTGAGATGAAGGCGTCCGGATTCCCCAATCTCACGATGGAAGATCTGGTCAAGGCACGCATCTTCAAAATAGACGCCGACTACGTCCGACAGGTCCACGAGATGGGCTTTAGCGAAAAGGGTTTTGAGAGCCTGGTCAAATTCCGCATCTTTAAGGTGACGCCCGAGTTTCTCAGCGAGCTAAAAGCCGCCGGCCTCAAGGACCTCGACAGCGAGGACATCGTAAAGTGCCGCATCTTTAAGATCGACGCCGAATTTGTCCGAAAGGCCCGGGCCGAGGACCCCAAGGCCACGATCGAGGACATGGTCCAGATGAAGATCGGCGTTCGCCGAATGAAGTCCGTTATCTGAGGCAGATACGGCCACGGCAAACAAAAGGAGAAGCCCCGCCGGCTTCTCCTTTTTCGTGTAGGGATGAACATTGGCCGAGTATGGCCGGTTGCTTTCTAATGCCACATTGCCGCAAGCGGATTACCGTAGGGATCCGAGACGCTGACAGGCGCAACCGAACCTGAGAGTGATACGGATGGCTCGGCCTTGTCACCGATCACATCAAACGTCACCAGCACTATCGTCTTCGAACTCTTTGAGGCGATCATCGGCGACGCGGAATCCACCAAAATACCTATCTTTCCTTCATTGGTATCGTTAACGGTCAACACAGGATCCGCCCCAAACCCATCGCCCAAAACTACTTGGGGATTGATCAGAATCGCCGGATCGTATTCCAGGGTAAAGGTGATCGCTGTCTCATCACCGTTTGCGTCGATCTCGACGGGAACGGTGATCGACGATTCGCCAAGTCGGATTGCACCCAAACGTAACTGTCGAGCAGAAATGCACCCGTATATATCATCGATGATCTTTGAGATAGCTTCGGGAATGCCTGACGCCGCGGTGACGGGACCGGAAGCCGCTGTTAGCGGATCAAGCCCAGTTGCATATCGCCGTGCCTGCGTAACGTCACCCGAATTGATAATGCCGTCGCCAAATGTCGACCTAGGCGCTGCATCCGCTCGCTGAAATTCGTTGATTGAAGGATTAATGGTATCAAGGCCTGTCGCAAATCTTCTTGCCTGAATCACATCTCCAGCGAACACCAGACCGTCTCCATTCGGGCGTGGTGCAATATCACTCTCAAAGCCAGCCGGCGTAGGTGACGCCGTTGGAGTCGCGGTCTGTGTTGGCGTCGGCGTACTAGTCGGTGTGGCGGTGGGAGATGGCGTCCCAGCTCCATCCGGAAGTAATCGAAAAATTCCAGACCGTGCTATTGAATTAACAATTTCTATCTGTCCTCCGACGAGCACGCCACCATCTGGCTCGACCGAAATTGCGGATAAATACGGACTCTCGTGCGTTATTGAAAACGCCGAAAACGTTGAATCCAAACTGCCGTCTGTATTAAGGCGTGCCAATCGAGTTGGTGAACCGTTAAATTGGGAAAAAGTACCGCCTACCAGAATTCTTCCGTCCGGTATAGTTTCGACCTGGCTTACCTCGTTATTCGCTCCAGTTAGTCCCTGCAGAAAATTTTGGTCGAGCGTTCCATCTGAATTCAGTCGCGCTATTCGGTTTCTGGGTTCAGAGTTTACGCTAGTGAACAACCCGGCGACTAGTACTTTGGCATCTGTCTGGACAGCAATATCTTTGACATCAGATGACATTATTGCCGTGAAACTTGTGTCCAAACTCCCGTCTGGGAGAAGGCGAGCGATGTTGGAACGGTTCACACCATGGACTCTTGTAAACCATCCGCCTATGAGAATTTTGTCGTCACTCTGAATTTCCGTGGCTAAAACCGCACCGTCACTCCCGGTCAAGCCGTTCATAAATGCCGAATCGAGTGAGCCGTCTGGATTTAATCTAGCGATATGTCGCCGAGTTTGACCTCCAACATGCTCAAATAGACCCCCGATGACCAGCTTGCCGTCATTTTGAACCGAGACTGAGTAAACCGGAGAATTCGGATTGGGTGAATTAAACATTTGGTCGATCGAACCATCTGAGTTAAGTCGAGCAAGGTATCTGATAGTATTCCCCCCTACGGAATAATCGAAATTTCCCCAAATGAGAATTTTTCCGTCGGGCATCACGGCCAGACCAACAATTGAGGTTGCGGAAGGGAACCGCAAGCCTAGATTAAAACTCGTATCAAGAGAACCGTCATTGTTCAGACGGACGAGGTTGAAAATCTGTTCGCCATTTACAAATCGAAATTCACCCGCAACAATAATTTTGTTGTCGGGTTGTCGTGCAGTCGCATAAACAGAACCGGGTTTCTCAAGAAAAATGTAACCAAAGCTGAGGTCTACTGAACCATTGTTCGCCAGCCGAGCTACGTGCTGTCTTAAGAGTCCGCCTATTTGCTGAAATGAACCGCCGACAATGATACTTCCATCAACATCCGTTATTGCGGAATGGATAGCGGGAGCTAGTGAGTAGAATGAGCCGGGCGGACTTTCATGCAGCTGAGGGCTAACAAAAGACGTGTCCAGCGAACCGTCATCGGTTACACGGGCAATTCCCGTTATTGTGACTCCATTGATCGAGGTAAAAAAACCGCATACAAAGATCTTGCCGTCAGGCTGTTGCTGAATAAATGTAGTAAATGAGTTGGTGCCAGACATTCCGTTCTGGAATGTCGAGTCCAGAGTTCCATCAGTGTTAATCCGGGCTATATTCCCGCGTAGAATATTATTGACGCGATCGAACCGGCCAGCAATAAGAGCTTTTCCATCGGATTGCAGGCTGATGTAAAGGACATGTAGATCGTTACCCGTAACTGAAGCGTTGTAGGACATGTCTAGCGTGCCATTGGTGTTCAAGCGTGCGATACCGTCCCTCGGCTGGGAGTTCACAAACCTGAATCGCCCGCCGATCAGAATCTTGCCATCGGCTTGGACTGCGATAGCATGAATCAACGAAAGCGTCGGCATATTAAAGGAGCTGTCGAGTGTGCCGTCACTATTCAGCCTAGCCAAACCGGTCGAACTCGTTCCGCCGATCAACGAGAAGTTTCCGCCAATAACGATTTTCCCATCCGATTGCAGTGCGATGGACTTTAGGTCGGAGTTGATGCTAGGACCCTGAAACATCGTATCCAAGGTTCCATCATCATTTAATCTGGCGATCATGGATCGAGAAACGCCGTTCACTGTGTTAAATGCCCCGGCAACCAGGATTTTTCCGTCGTTCTGGAGTTCAATCTTACTTACGCTTCCCGAAACGCTAGCGGCAAAACTTTGATCTATGGTACCGTCAGCATTGAGCCGAGCAATGCTTACCTGTTGACTTGCACCTGCTCGGTTAAAGGACCCGCCGATAAGTACTTTGCGATTTGGTTGGAGTACTGACGTGTAAATGATCCCGGCTACTGACGCGATCTTCGGGTAGAACGTGGGATCGACAACTTGCGATCGAGAAACGCTGGCTCCAAAACAGAGAATGGAGACTAGAAAGAAGCCTATGTGGTAATTCCGGCTCTGAATGAGGCGGGAGTTTTGACTAATCATCACAGGAGTGCAGCCGTAGTTTTCAAACACAAAGAAAGAAACTCGAGCCGTCTTCGTCCAAAATTGCCGGTTGGAGTCGGCCAATATTCTCGATTTCGGGAACAATAACACGACCTTGACGAACTCGTCAATCCCCATCTTCCCGGGCTCATACCACCTAAGATCAAGAGATTCGTCTGCCGCACATAAAAGCTATTGCTATCTGTGCAACAGGTATGCTATGTTCAATACCGATTTTTGCGAAATCGCAAAAATACTGAGGAAATTACAATGTTTATGCGAAAAAACAATTGAACATCTAACATTGACAAAAATGGCGGATAAATCCAAGTGTATCAATAAGATAGGTGTTCAAATGGCGATTGAACGGTATGTCATTTGTGCGCACAATGTGCGCCATTTGTACGGACAAACTGCGCCCACACTGAAGTTGGGAGTGGAGAGTTGAAAGCGAAGAGCGAAAACGTGAAAAGGTGAAAAAGTCGAATCGAGCCCAACCTTTATTCCTTATCCTGTTGCACTCTGTGTTGGCGAAGTCGGAAATTGATCTTTGAAAATTTAATGTGTTTGGGACACGAACCTCGGCCAAAACGCCGATCTCGCGCTCTGGGCCGGGATCATTCGAACTGCTTCCTGAATTCCTCGAAGGTGGCTTTCAGGGATTCGACCTCGAGGCGAAGTGCGGCGACCTCTTCCTCGAGTTTTTCCATTCGTTCCGGGTCCCCGCCGCTGCGGCGTGGTGTGGCCATTTGGACCGCAAGCGCGTCGACGTCGATCTCGCCTGACAGCAGGTGGGCAAAACGGGCTTCCTTTTGGCCCTGAAGCACCGGTAGCTTGATCACGAGCGGGTCATCACGGCGCATGAGGCGGTCGAGCGTTTCCTGGACCTCGCCGAGGTTTGAGAACTCGTGCATACGCTCGGTGCGTGTGCGCAGTTCGCCGAGGGTCTGCGGCCCGCGAAGCAGCATAACCGCCATGACCGCGACCTCGTCCGGCTCAAGCTCGTAAACGCTCGGCAGCATATGCTTGTACTTGGGTACCCGACTCGTACTGCCGTAAAAGACGTAAACCAGGTTACGGTCGCGCAGCGAGTCGAGGGCCTTGCTGACGGTCGCCTCGTCGAGCGACATCACGGGTTCGCGGTTATTCTTTTGATTGCAAGCGTTGACGAGCGTGTTTAACGTCAACGGGTAATACTCAGGTGTAGTGAGCTGCTTTTCGACGAGCGAACCGAGGATGCGGGCCTCGGTAGCGTTGATCTGTTCGGACATAAAACGTGGTGACTTCTCTGAGCCGTCTTTAGTAATTTACAATTTAGGCAATGGATATTCTAGTCGCGCGGCGTGCCGACGAGATCGAAACGGCATTTGAAAGGCTTTCGTCGTCAAACGCTATCGGATGTGACACAGAGACATCGGGCTTCAATTCCCGGGTCGGCAAGTTGTTTTCGGTGCAATTCTCTGACGGCGAGTTTAACGTGCTGGTGCCGGTCAGCGAAGGCGTCGGGCTCGGCAGGCTCGCCGGCCTTTTGGCGGATGCTTCGATCGTGAAGATATTTCACAACGCCAAGTTCGATCTCGAATTCCTCATCGACAGCGGCCACTCGATCAACAATGTATTTGACACGATGATCGCAGAAAAGGTGCTGACGCGCGGTGCCGGACAGTCTTCGTCGCTCGCGGATACGCTTTACCGGTATTTTGCGGTCGATCTCGACAAGTCGCAGCGTGCCAGGTTCAATCGAAATTGGAACGGCGTCTGGACCGACGAGCTGGTCGATTATGCTCTGTCGGACGTTTTTCATCTGCCGAGATTGATGGCGGAACAAACAGCGTGGCTTGAGAAACTAGGATTGACCGGTGAGTTCGAAACCCAACTTCAGAAGATCTTTAGCCGCGAATAACACGAATAACACGAATAACACGAATTATTTTTCTTCCATTCGTGCTATTCGTGTAATTCGTGGCTAAGAGAATTTACTCGGGCCGTACTGCCAGATTCTGAATAGTGTGCTGATGATGATGCTCGGCGTGGTAGATCGTGAAATAGAACATTTCCCTAAATGTCAGCTTTCCGATCAAAGGATGCGGCAGTACGAGAACGTCGAACTTGCTTTCATCCCATTTCTCGATCTTGGAGCACAGCTTTGAGACTAGATCTTTGAGCGATGCGACCAGCTCGCCCTTCCTGCTGAATGGAATATGTTCCGGGCGAAACTCCGCGGTTGCGGTGCCGCCGGCTGCAAGTTCCGCTCGATAACGGGCGACGAGTTCGTCGTAGCTTTGCGATGGATGATCTGACTTGCCGAACATGGCCTTTAGGGCGAATTCGGGAGCACTGAGCCCTTTATTCAACGGTGCTACGGAGCGGCAAAGATGATCGATCTGTTGCCCCGCGGTCCATTTCTCGCCGTTAAGCGAAAACAGGAAGTCCTCCTCCGAAAGTCCCGCGACGTAGTCGGCGAAAGCGTTGTACTTGTTATTCAACTCGGCGATGATCGCTGCTTTATCCATATTTTTTGTTTACCAACGATGGTAGGCCGGATGCCCTTCCTTTACGGCGACAAATACTCCGCGGCACGTGTCGCAGACTTTCCCGCCGGCGATCAACTCAGCGTCAACTGTCGCACGGTCATCGCTGGATTCGACTATTCGTGCCCGCAGTGTGATCGGGCCGTCAATCGGCGTAGGACGAAGCAATTTGACATGAAATTCAGCCGTTACCGTGCATGGGGCCGCATCCTCGCCCCGCTTTTTCATCAGGTGGTAGGCGGCGGCCCAATTGGAATGACAATCCAGCAGGGCTCCGATAATGCCGCCGTTAAGCATCCCCGGAAATGCCTGATGATGCGGCTCGGCGTGCCAGGTCGCGACCACCTCGTCGCCCTCGGGAAAGCTGGCGATGTGAAGTCCTTTCTCATTTGCAGGCCCGCAGCCGAAGCATATACTTTCGGGCGAGTATTTCTCTTGCAAAGATAATTGTTTACTCATAGTATATTCCCCAAGACTAACACAGACTCATACACAATATGGAGCAAACAACCGTCCCGGGCCGCCGCACGCTGCTCGACATGAACGGCTACCAGTGGACCGTTCTATTTGCAGCCTGGCTCGGCTGGGGATTTGATATCTTTGACAGCCTGCTGATGAACTATGTCGCACCGAACGCGGTGCCGACGCTGCTTGGGCTGCAGATCGGAACTCCCGAAGCTCAGGCTGCAACGCTCTGGTGGACGGGCGTCTTTACGTCGATCCTGCTCGTCGGATGGGCGGTCGGCGGAATTATCTTTGGCAAGGTCGCCGACCGTATCGGCAGGACAAAGACGCTGCTTTTGACGATGCTGCTTTACTCGGTCGGGACCGCCGCATGTGCGATCGCTCCGAATATTTGGGTGCTGCTGCTGTTCCGAATTATTGCGAGTCTCGGTATCGGCGGCGAGTGGGCCGCCGGAGCGGCAATGGTCGCTGAGGTCGTGCCGGAAAAACGACGCGTCGAGGCCGGAGCATTGCTCTACACGGCGGCACCGTTCGGGCTTTTCCTCGCGACATTCGTTACTTATCAGGTCACGGGAGTTTACTTTACAGACCCGACCTACTCTTGGCGATATGTCTTCCTGTTTGGGCTTGTGCCTGCCGCGGTGGCGTTTTTTGTTCGCTTGTTTATTAAGGAGCCCGAACGCTGGAAGGCCGTTGCTCACGAGGGGCACGCACGCATCTCCGAGCTATTTTCGCACAAGTATCGAGCGTTGACGATCAGCGGATTTTGTATGGCGGTCACGGCCCTGATCACATGGTGGAGCGGTAATGCATTCATCCCGATCGTCGCAAAAGGACTGGCTTCGCGAGAGTGGAGCGAGCTTACAAATGCGGGCGTCACAGGCCTGCCGTCGATCGAGGTAATGGGCCAGCAATGGATCAGGACCGCGACCAACGCCTTTAACCTCGGCGGGCTTATCGGCACGCTTCTTACGATACCGATAGCAAAGAACTTTGGCAGAAAGACAATGTTCTTTGTATTTTATCTCGTGGCTGCGGTGTCTATCATGGCGGCATTCGGCCTAGACCTCGCACCGCATACGCGTCTGTATTTCTATTTCCCGATCGGCCTTTCGGTATTCGGCATATTTGGAAGTTTCACATTCTATCTGCCCGAGCTATTTCCGACGAGGATGCGGGCGACGGGTTCGGGCTTTACATACAATGTCGGTCGCTTTATCGCGGCGTTCGGCCCGTTTCTCGTAGGCAGCATCGCAGCGAGCGGGGCGAATGCCCTGGACAGTGCGATCCGCGTGCTGTTTTGGGTCGGCATAGTTCCGGTGGTCGGGCTCTTGACGCTGCCATTGGTCATCGAGACGAAAGGAAGGACTTTGGAGGACTGATCGTCACACGATCAAGGAGGCAACGATGAAAACAATCGGATTCGGCTCAGTGGTTACACTGGCATTGGTTGGAGCGATCTTCCTAACGGTCTCGGCAGGCTGCGGCGGGTCCGGGGCCGAGTGTGTCGGGACGGTCACATATCAGGGCAAGACCTTTGAGGGCAGGGACAAGACCTCCGAACAGGCCAAACTAAATGCGTGCAACATGTATTGTCGCGAAGCCGACCCGGAGTACGAGGCACGCTATCGGATCTGGCTTGAATCTCCAAAAGGTAAGGCCGCAGGCTCGCCGTCGAAGCAGGAAGCTATCTTCAAGGACAAAGACCTGCTTAGCTACGTGACAGAGACCTGTGCTAAGAAGTGTGCGGCCTCGATGAACCCTGAGGCAAAATGCAAGTAAGTTAGCTTCGCTTTAGCGGAACCTGATCAAGCGTCTTTGTGGTGTGGTCTGTCACGCTCATCGTTGGTTCGCGGTATTCTTCAAGCTGGGCGGTCGTGGCTGCCCTTAGCTGCTGCGGAGCCGTCCGATCTTCGTCAGCGTTGCCCCACGACCTCATCTTAAAGTCGATCAGCCGGGGTACCTGGCGGGCCAGCGTCAGGCAAATTCCAAAGATCACTGCGAGGTAGCCAAGGACGATCATGACCACAAGCTCGGTCTTGACGTTGTTGGTGAGAAGCACCGCAACCAGTCCCACGAGTATGCCGAGGCCGAACATCACTGTCAGGAACAGCGTCGTTAGGATATTGTCGAGCATCTTTCCGGGCGTACCGTCTTTGTCGATCTCGTCGGCTTTTGACAGCCGCTCGCCGCAATTATTGCAGTATTTGAGCTTCTGGTTTACGACTTGGCCGCAGTTTGGACAGAACATAGTCTGGGTTTAGCCGAGCTTAGGGCTGATCTTATCTTCCAGCCAATTAGTAAGGTCCTCGACAGACTCTATGTGGACCGGTTTGCCCTGCCACGCTTTTACCGCGAATACGATCAGAAGGATCGACGTGACGAGGGTGAAGATAAAATTGCCGATGTTGGCGATGTCGGCAACATTTCCCACAACGCCCAGGATCGACGTAACGATAAAGATACCAATATGAGCCGCCAGGCCCTGCGCGGCATGGAAGCGGACCTTTGTCTCGCTCTTCGGCACCATCAGGAGAAGGATCACGCCCGCGACAAGGCCGAGGAACCATGGGATATATGGGACGGCGATGAGCATATTCTCGGGCAGGCCGATCTTTTGTACCTTGCGATAGATCGATTCGTCAGCCGGAGGGAACCCCGCAGGCCGAAATTCCGCAGGAACGTATTGGCCGTTGTAAGGCGGCTGATAATTATGAAGGTCCGGTGCCCTGAATCGGCGGGTTTCCTCCTCGGTCGGAGCGGTCGGAGCTCCGCCGGCGAACTGACGAGTGTCCGCACCGGCTGTATTCAGCACGCGCGTGGCGGCATCGGCCTCAGCCTCGGCTTTGACCCGCTCCGGAAAATCCGGGTCGAGTGGATTTGTATCGTACTTAGACGGCATCGTTCTTCTGTGATTTTACGACAATCCGAGCCGTAATGTTCGCAAAACTACTCGTCCTTGATCTCGATACCGAGTTCGTCAAGCTGCGCTGTGTCGACATCGCCGGGTGAATCCATCATCAGATCCTGTGCCGACGCCGTTTTTGGGAACGCCATGACGTCGCGGATATTCTCGGTGCCGCAGAGGATCATACATGTACGCTCGATGCCGGCTGCGAATCCGCCGTGCGGCGGTGTACCGTATTCGAGAGCGTCGAGGAAAAAGCCGAACTGCACACGCGCCGATTCCGGAGTCATCCCAAGGGCCTTGAAGTTGAGGTCCTGGATCTCTTTCTGGTGGATACGGATCGAGCCGCCGGCGCATTCATAGCCGTTGATGACCGCGTCGTACGCTTTGGCACGAACCTCGCCGAGCAGGTGATGCTGGCTGTCGTCGAGAACCGCGGTCTTGAATTTCTCAAGGTCCTCGTCCATCGGCGACGTGAACGGATGATGAGCGGCCGTGTAGCGGTCGGTCTCTTCGTCGTGCTCGAACATCGGGAACTCGGTAACGATCAACGCCTCGTATCTGTTTCGATCAATGAGGTTCTCGCGGCGGGCGACCTCGTTGCGAAGCGCGCCTAAGCTGGCCGCAACTACCGATCTCTTGCCGGCGACGATCAAAACAGCGTCGCCTTTCTCAGCTCCGGCGGCCGACGCCACCTCGGCGATCTTGCTTTCACCCAGGACCTTGAGCAGCGACGACGTCATTTCGTCGCCGAGCTTGATCCACGCGAGGGCACCTGCACCGTAGCGTTTAACGTATTCCTGCAGTTCGTCGGTCTGTTTACGCGAGTAGTCCGCCTTGCCTTTGACGACAATGCACTTGATCTCGCCGCCTGCGGCCAAAATGTCGGCGAATGGCGCAAAATCCGTGTCGCGAAGGTTGCTGCTCAGATCCACAAGCTCCATCTCAAATCGCAGGTCCGGCTTGTCGGAACCATACCGGCGCATCGCTTCCGCGTGAGTGAGCCGCGGCCATTCGGCCGGCAATTCAACGTTGATCAGGCGCAGTACGTGGTTGAACATACCCTGCATCTCGCGATACACCATCTCGCGGTGCGGGAACGACATTTCCATGTCGAGCTGCGTAAATTCCGGCTGCCGGTCCGCTCTGAGGTCCTCGTCGCGGAAGCAGCGTGCGATCTGATAGTACTTGTCAAAGCCGGCGATCATGGTGATCTGCTTGAGGATCTGCGGGCTCTGCGGCAGCGCGAAGAACTTGCCCGTGTGGATCCGCGACGGAACGATAAAGTCGCGTGCGCCCTCGGGCGTCGATTTGAGCAGGATCGGCGTCTCGATCTCGATGAAACCCCGGTTGTCGAAGTACTCGCGGATCGCCGCGACCGCCTTGGCTCGCATGCGGATATTGTTTTGCAGCTGCGGACGGCGCAGGTCGAGGTAACGGTATTTGAGCCGCGTGTCCTCGCTCGCCAGATTCTCGGAACCTGCGACCTCGAGCTGGAAGGGCGGCACCTTGGCTTCGTTCAGGATGAGGATCTCGCCGACCTTGACCTCGATATCGCCCGTCGCGAGCTTGGCGTTATGCGTGCCCTCGGCGCGGCTGACGACCTCGCCTTTGACCGCGATAACGAATTCACCGCGAAGGTTCTTTGCCTTGGTATGTGCCTCGGGTGACGTTTCTTCGCTAACGACCACCTGGGTTATCCCATCGCGGTCGCGAAGGTCGATGAAGGTGAATACGCCGAAGTCACGCTTCTTCGCGACCCAGCCCATCAACACAACCTGCTTGCCGACATCGCTCTCGCGAAGCTCACCGCAGGAATGAGTTCTCTCTAAAGTTCCAAGTGTGTCCAGCATAAGCATTCGGGCAAACAAAAACGCCTTCCGTTTTTGACAAGCGGAAGGCGGAACGCGGATCAATTGCGCCCTCGCCTCACGTATTATTGTCGTTAAAACGAACTGCGTTCATCACGTCAAAGCCAAATGATACAAGATGGGTGACACCCGGCGCAAACGTTGAGCAATAATTGCTAGAACGTCCAACTGAGCGTGAGCATATAGATCAGGCCGCCGACCATCAACAGCCCGCCGACGCCAAGCACGGTCCAGCGTATGCTCGACCTGAAGACGAGGGCAATACCCATGAAGAAAAGGCTGACGGCGAAAATCACGTTGGCGAGTTCGAATTTGTCACCGATCTCGTTCGCCTCATTGCCTTCTTTGAAGGTCTTTTCCGACTGGGCATTGAGTTCTGTGGTCTTCGCAAGCATCTCCTTCATGTAGGTCTCATCGCCGACAAGATCCCTCTCAGCGGCTTTGTCGAGTATTTCTCCCTGCAGTGCCTCGACCTTTTCGTCGTCCATGTCATCATCCTTTTTGGCCTCGGGCGGCAGGCCGAGTGCTTTGTAGCCGGCATCGCTCAATTGGCGTGTGTATAGATAGCTGGCGATCTGGTCGCTCGTAGGATTGTCTTCACGGATCAGGCGATAGGCAGTTATGTCAATCTGGGCGTCCTTTGACATCTCGACTGTGGCACGGGCGCGTTCAGCTGCAGCGGCGGTAGCCTCGGTATTGGCTTTACCATACGACTCGGCCTGCTTGCCATCCCAAAGACCGGCTTGAAAACTGGACAAGGCCGTAAAGATCGCGGCCAGGCCCAATAGCACCGCCGCAAAAACCTCAAATCTATCTACAGATCCATCCTTAACTTCGCTCATAAGCGTCTCCTGCAAATTGTATTGGAACTAAAAAGCCTGGAAGTAATATCGAGCGAAATAGTAAAGTATCGGTGCACCGAAAAGCAAGCTGTCGAGCCGATCCAGAAAACCTCCGTGGCCGGGCAGGATCGATGCCGCATCCTTTGCTCCGGAACCGCGTTTCATCGCACTCTCGGCAAGGTCGCCGAACACTCCGACCCCGGCAAGAACGATCGCAAGCGGTATCGAAAGTTGGTAGGGAAGTCCGGGGAAAAAGGTTGCTGTTGCCAGTGCCGCCCCGCCCGATGCCGCGGCGACGCCACCGACAAGGCCCTCGACCGTCTTTCCCGGCGAGATCTTTGGGGCGAGCTTGTGTTTGCCCAGTGCGCGGCCCGCGAAGTACGCTCCGATGTCGGAAGCAAAGATCACGAGAAAGAAATAGCCCAGCAGGCGCGTTGAAAGGCCCGGCATTGAGTCAAATCCGACGCGTGTGGCGACAAGGAAACCGCCCAAAAATGCCACATACAGTACACCGAAGACCGTTACGCCGACGCCGGCAAGCATCTTTGTAAAGTCAGCCTGAAATCGGAATGTTTGACTGATCAGTACTAGAATTATGAAACCCGCGAGCGTGACGATTATCAGGTCAGGGGCCTTTGACGGGGCATCGAAAGCAAAGCCCACGAACAAAGCAGCGGCACCAAGATATGCGATGCCGGCGTCAGCCTTTAGTTCGAGCTTCTTTGTCAGCGAATAGAATTCGAACAACCCGGCCGCAATAGCAAATCCGGCGATCGCCACGAAAAGCCAAACAGTTTCGCGGACCCACAAAGGCAGTACGATCGATGCGATGATGATCGGCAAGGCGATCAGGGCAGTGAGGATCCGAGTTTTCATTTCTTAATGCCACCGTAGCGTCTGTCCCGCTGTTGGTACTCTATGAGTGCTTCGAATATTTGGGGACGCCGAAAATCCGGGAACAGCGTCGGCGTTACATAGATCTCGCTGTATGCAAGCTGCCAAAGAAGAAAATTCGATATGCGAAATTCACCGCTGGTACGGATCATCAGATCGACCTCAGGAAGTCCGGCAGTGTAGAGATTGCGTTCGATATCAGCCTCGGTCAAATGTTCGATGGCGTCGTTTCGGCCTTCAATGTCCTGAAACGCAAGCCGGGCTGCACGAACGATCTCGGCACGCCCGCCGTAGTTCAGGGCGACATTCATTACCATTCCCGAGTTCTCCCGGGTCGTGTCTTCTGCTCGATGAAGTTCCTTCTGCACATCCTCGGGAAGCCCGTGAATGTCACCGATAGCGCGAAAGCGGATGTTGTTCTTGTTGACCTCTTTCAGATCGCTGCGGATATACCGCTTGAGCATCGACATTAGCCCGCGGATCTCGGCGCGTGGCCGTTTCCAGTTCTCGGTAGAAAATGCGTAAAGTGTGACCGCCTTGATCTCGAGACGGGCGCAAGTGTCGACGATCGCCCGCACCGAATCTGCACCCGCACGATGGCCAAAGATGCGAGGCTGTCCCTTCGCCTTTGCCCAGCGTCCGTTGCCGTCCATGATGACGGCTATATGTGCGGGCACGCGCTCGGGATCGATCGCCGCGAGCAATTTTTCCTCGGCGGAATTCGGCTTGATCAGACCCTCAAATCCCTTAAACATCTATGCGTTCAAAGCTTACTATCGCGTCCCGATTGATCGGGCCGTAGATATGCGGATATATCTCGTTGCCCGTTGACGGCTCGTTTAGGACCCGCGACATCAATCGGTCCGGATCGATGGCGAGGACAATGAGTTCATCTTCGCCGCTGTAGTACCGTTCGATCACGCCGTCCAGTTGGTACTCAAAACTGCAGTGAATAAAGCCCTCGGTCTCAAGGCTCGCGTGACGGTAAAGGCCTGTATCAAAAGCCTCCCACACTTCAGGTAAGACTATGTGGTAAATGAGCATTAAGGACTATTCGTAATCGACTCGATATAGCGTCAGGCCCTGTGCCGACGCAGTTTTCCCCGCCAGACTCCGGTCTCCCGTAACGATCGCCGTCAGAATTGTATCACTATCCTTCTCGCCTCGCCCCACCTCGAGCATCGTGCCGACGATCGAGCGGACCATGTAACGCAGAAAGCCTGTCGCCGAGATCCGAAACTCGATCAACGCCCCTTGAGCACGCTCGTCCCAGCGAGACTCGACGGTAAAATCCAGGATCGTGCGAACCCGCGTCTCGCCGTCCGAACGCGCAGACGAGAACGCAGTCCAGTCATGCTCACCGAGAAAAAGCCGAGCCGTTTCGTTCATTTTAGCAACATCGAGAGGCTTATGTTCGTGATGGGCGAACCGCCGCCAGAAGGGCGACATTACCGGTGCATTTACAACGCGATATATGTAGGTCTTTCGTTTTGCCGAGAACCGTGCATGAAATTCGTCCGGCACCGATTCGCATTTCATTATCCTGATATCACGCCATAGATTGCCGTTGATCGCAGCTTTAAGCTTATCGGGTGAGAACTTGCCGTCCGGAAGATGCACATTTGCGACCTGACCCTCGGCGTGAACTCCCGCATCGGTGCGGCCTGACCCGTTCACGGACACCTTTGCATCGGCAAGCATCCCGATCACTCGTTCCAACTCCCCCTGGATGGTGCGGTCGTTCTCCTGCACCTGCCAGCCGTGAAAGTCCGTGCCGTCGTATTGGAT
>CAZJFB010000033.1:26151-36387 GCA_964545145.1 uncultured Chloracidobacterium sp.
CTCCAACTCCATAAGCCTGAAGTTGTCCTCGCCGTCTCGCACGAGATCAACCCGAGCGTACAACAGATCTCGGCCGATGAGGTCGAGTGCCTTCTTCCCCGCGGAGCAAATGGCCTCACTCGGTTCTATCTCGGTGATAATGCCGCCGTGTTCCTCCTGGACGCGAAAGTCCGCAGGTTTTGGTGATTTATTTATCGCATGGCTGTACTTGCCGTTGAAATAAAGCAGCGAGTATTCGCCCTCATCGACGATATTCTGCATAAACGGCTGTACGAGAAAGCTGCGTTCCGCAAACACGGACTCAAGTGCCGGATCATATTGTGTCAGGCGATACGTGTGCTCGGCCGTCGCGCTGACGGTGGGTTTGACGATCACTTCCTGCGTTCTCAGGATGGCCAACCATCCTTCGAATTCTGATCGAGAGTAAGCCGCATCCCAGATCGTAGGTACGACCGGACAGCCGCGCTGCGACATTTCGCGCAGATATCGTTTGTCGAGGTTCCAGCGGACGATGTCGAGTGGGTTTTCGAGCCGGGTCGCCCGCTCAATGTCAGCGAGGACGCTAAGGAACTTGTTTGGAGAACTTTGATAATCCCATGGAGTACGGATGACCACCAGATCGAAGTCGTTCCATTTGCGGGCCGTTTGCCGCCACGAAAGGGTCTCGACCTCAAAACCAAATTCGGTTAGATGAGGGATCGCCAGATCGTCATCGGCAACGTACCAGCCGAGGTCGTCCATTGAGAGAAAGCAGATCCGCCTCATCTCACTTTCCCGCCGTACGGCTGCCGGGTTTGACGGCTTCAATGCCCGCCTCGCACAGTGGACATGTCTCGGGCGGGTAACTTGGAACGTCCAGGCTAACGAGCGAGGTGCGCGGCACGCCGACATCGGCGGTGCCGTTCGACCGATCGATGATCGAGGCCGCAGCGACAACCTTGCCTCCGTTGCGCTCGAGGGCCGCGATGCACTCGCGAGTCGAACCGCCAGTTGTTATCACGTCTTCAACGACCAGGATCCGTTCGCCCGGCGTGAGCGTAAACCCGCGTCTCAGCGTCATCTCACCGTTCTGGCGTTCCGTCCATAGAAAACGAACGCCCAACGCCTGAGCAACGGAAAATCCGATAACGAGGCCGCCGATCGCCGGCGAAGCCACGGTATCAAATTGCTGCCGTTCAAAATGTCCGGCGATCATGCTGCCATAATGGGCGGCATCATTCGGCATTTGCAGAGCGAGAGCGCATTGAAGGTACTTTGGGCTGTGAAGGCCGCTCGAGAGCACAAAATGGCCTTCCAAAAGTGCACCCTGTTCCCTGAAATGGTCCAGTATATTTGTCATAGTGCGGGCGTATGCATACGGTGGTTCGCAAAGTCGGGCGCCTTTGCTAAACTTCTCTTCGTGACACCGTATCCTAACCTAATTTCAGAGTCATTACTAATAAGCGAAACTGTCAGCCTTTTGCGGTCGTTCGGCGGCAAGGCATCGGCTGTCAGTGTCGTCGATTTTGTAATGAGAATACGCAAACCGCAGCCCGCACTCGCGAGAATGCTGGTCGGCGATCTGATCGGGCGAGATCCGCGGTTATCGTTAAATGGTGATGTAGTTGAGCTTACAGAGCCGGAATTCGACGGACGCGAGTTGGCGGAAACAGGGTTTGTTGTTTTCGACCTCGAAACTACGGGTGCCAAGGCTCCGCCGTGCAGGATCACTGAGATCGGGGCGTGGCGCGTAAAGGGCGGCGAGGTCGCTGAGGAATTTCACACACTCGTCAACCCGGAAATGCCGATCCCGGAATTCATTACGCAGCTCACCGGCATTGACGACAACATGGTCGCCGATGCCCCGATGTTTGCGGATGTCGTGGTCGACCTTCTCGAATTTATCGGCGACAATGTGCTGGTCGCTCACAATTCCGGATTTGATATGCGCTTCCTCAATTACGAGATCGGCCGGATCTTTCCGGATTACCGTCTCGCGAATCCGTGCTTGTGCACGGTCCAATTATCGCGAAAGCTTCTTCCGGACATCATTAATCACAAACTTAAGACCGTTGCCGAGCACTATAACATCGATCTTACGAATCACCACCGCGCCAGCGCCGACGCCTATGCCACGGCACATATTTTTGTGAACCTGCTGGGCAAACTCTATGACGGAGGGATCAAGGACCTTGCCGGCGTGCGCAAAATGAGTAATAGAAAACACAGATATGTTAGATGAACGAATGCCTGAGGGCACCAACAAACAGCAGTTGGATATCAGGCCGACACCTCGCGACGAGATGGGACTGTTTCCGCTCGACGCATTTCCGTATGAATTTCCGGGTAAGGCGATCTGGGTAGAATTCGAGATCCCCGAGTTTACCGCTATTTGTCCATTCTCGGATTTTCCGGATTTTGGCGTGATCCGGCTGAGGTATGTTCCGAACAAGCTCTGCGTAGAATTGAAGAGCTTAAAGCTGTATATCAACTCATTCCGTGACGTAAAGATCTTTCACGAACATGTCGTAAACGTCATTCTCGAAGATTTTGTCGCAGCTTGCGATCCGTTAGAGGTCGAAATTGAGGGCGACTACAATGTCAGGGGAAATATCAAGACGGTCGTCCGGGCAAAGTACTCAAAAGCCGATCAGTGAACTGTGCCGCCCGGCACATTCGCATGGGCGATCCTGAGTTTCAAGCAGGCTGATTCGACGAGGCGGCACACCTCGTTCTCGATCCGGCCGTGATCTTTTCTGTCGGCGTTCGAGATCTCCGAAACTACGAGGAATTTCGCCTTCTCGAGCATTGTCTGTTCCCGGAACGACAATTTCTTCTCCAGGCTGAGATAGGTCAATTTCTTAAATACGTCGGCTGCCTCAAAGACATCTCCCGAGTGCAGTTTATCCGAGAATACACGGGACCTTGATTTCCAGTCGCCGAGGTCAGGGTCGAAATCCGCCTCGAGCGACATTATCAACCGTTTGCACTGCGACGAAGAGATCAACGGCCTGAGGCCTACGCTGTCGGTATTCGCCTCAGGCACGAAAATGGTCGAATTATCTCCCAGTACGCGCAGGCAGTAACAAACGAGCGAGCGCTCGCCGACAGTGCGCTTCATAACTTCTTCCACAAGGCAAACGCCCTGATTCGGATACGCTACTTTTTGGCCAATAGTGAGCTGCATCTCCCTGTCTCTCCTCCTTGATTAGAGAGCGGAAAAAACGCATCGAAGATCAAAAAACGACTTCCGAGAAATATACGATGTACAAACAGTATATCACGAGAGTGCGGTCGCAAGGTAGGAAATTTTGCTACGCAGCTATCTGGAAGGTAATTCGATGACAAACGTCGTGCCGGCCCCGAGCTCTGAGGTGACACCGACCTCGCCGCCGTGCAGTTTAGCAAGGTGCTTGACGATCGCGAGCCCGAGTCCCGTACCGCCAAGGTCGCGCGAGCGGGCCTTGTCAGTACGATAGAAACGCTCGAATATTCGGCCGATGTGCTCGGGTAGAATGCCCTCGCCCGTGTCTGCGACCGAAATGCGGTCCTTACCGTTCTCGTGCCGGGCAGAAACCGTGACACTGCCGCCCTCACGATTGAACTTGATCGCGTTGTCGATCAGGTTCGTGAGCATTTGCTCGAGCCGGACCGGGTCCGCCGAGACGATCACGGCGTCGGGCACTTCATTGATCAGGCGAATGTCTCTGGCGGCTGCTTTTGACGACAGAGCGGTCATCACGTCCGCGGCGGCGGACGATAGCTTTACCGTTCGAATATCAATGGACACTCCGCCCGATTCGATCAGCGAAAGCTCGAGGATGTCAGCGATCAGGCTGCTCATCCTCTCGGCGTTTCGTCGGATCACGCCGAGGAACCGCATGTTGTTCTCGCGGTCGTCGATGCCGCCGTCCTCGAGCGTTTCGACGAATGCCAGTATAGATGTCAGCGGAGTTCGGAGTTCGTGAGAGATGTTTGAGAGAAACTCCTGGCGAACCAGCTCGAGCCGGTCGATCTGCGTGGTCTCGTAGAAAAAACCGATCGCACACCTGGCGTTGTTCAGTTCGATCGGTGCCACATGGACGTCAAACTTTCGCTGGCCCGCACGATTCAGCTCCAGGCGGACATCTGAGGAGGCCTGATGAGTAATGGCACGCCGGAACGCCTCGTGCAGGTCGAGATCGCGAATTACTTCGCTAAGCCGCTTATTCTCGATATCCAGGCCGTCGCGGCCGAACGCAACCGCCGCAGGTACGTTACAGCAGGCGATCCTAAGGTCAGCATCGATGACGAGAACGCACTCACGCGTCGTATCCAAAATGCGTTGAAGGATCTGGTCGGCAGATGTGGCCGTTCTCGTACTGACAGCTTTTTCCATCACTATCATTTATTACCGACAAAACGATAGCCGACACCGACGACAGTTTCAATGCAGGTGCCGCAATCGCCAAGTTTCTGCCTCAGCCGGCGAATGTGGACGTCCAGCGTTCTGGTATCGCCGAAATAGCTGTAACCCCAGACATTATCGAGCAGCTGCTGACGCGAGGCGACGCGGCCCGCATTTTTGATCAGGTGTTCGAGCAGGGCAAATTCCTTGCGGGTGAGCTTAATGTCATTGCCACAGCACTGCACCCGCATGTCCGCAAAATCGACCGTCAGCTGCTGGTCCTGATATTTTGGCATCGTGTCTGACTCGACACGGCGAAGCACGGCACGAACGCGGGCGATCACCTCTTTGATCGAGAAGGGTTTAACGACATAATCGTCGGCGCCAGTCTCGAGGCCCGCTACACGGTCGCCTTCAGCGGCCTTTGCCGTGAGCATGATGATCGGCGTTCGCTCAGTGAGCGGTTCGCGGCGAAGCCGCCGGCAAAGCTCGAGCCCGCTCATGCCGGGCAGCATCAGGTCGAGCATTATCAGTGACGGAGTTGTCTTTTCGTCGAGTGCGACGCGCAGCCCCTTTTCACCTGACTCTGCTATCACCGGCCTGAAGCCTTCACGCTTCAGGTTATAATGCAGGCTTTCGGCGATGTCCGGATCATCCTCGACGATCAGAATTGTGTGCTGCATGGCTTAATGAAATTGTATGTAAAATCGGGCCTTTTTGCGATACTCTATGGCGCGCGGGTTAATCGAATATTAACGAAATGTTACAAAGCCGTTAATTTTCCCATTTTTGGCGACTTTGTGCGCAAGAATTTCACGATTTACCGTTATTCTGATCGGCGGTTCACTTTTTTGTTGATATGACCAAGAAAATTACCATCGCTTTTCTATTGGCAATTACCTGCGGCATTACCGCACGGGCACAGGGCGACATCAAGGTCCCGGAAGAGGTGAAGCAGTTCATTGGCAGTGATATGTCTGCCCTGGCATGTGAATCGGCTGACCTCGACGGCAACGGGACCAAGGACTACATCCTGGTGGTCGAAACCGCCGCTTCGGCCGCGGATCGAAATTCAGAGGACGAGCGGACGCTGATGATCATCACACGCGGAGCCGACGGCAAGCTGAAGATCGCGAAAAAGAACGACAACGTGGTTTACTGCCGCGGCTGCGGCGGTGTGTTTGGCGACCCTTTCGATAGTGTCGAGGTAAAGCCGAAGTCTTTTACGGTGATCAACTACGGCGGCAGCGCATGGCGTTGGAGCGAAACTTATACGTTCAACTATTCAAGGATCGATAAGACGTGGCAGCTTGTTAGGGCGGTGAGCGAGAGCTTTAATGCTCTCGAGCCGAACAAGGTGAAGACTCGCGTACGGACCCCGAAGAATTTCGGAAAGGTCGATATAGCTGACTTTGACACATCAAAGGTCGACAAGAAATAACCCAATGAAGGCGACGACAGTCACTCTCGCATTAATTTTTTCAGTGTTTGCCGCGTCCAGTGCGATCGCCGGCGATTACGCCGATCTGAACTTCATCGGTTTTTCGTCGGACGGCGTCTATATGGCATTTGAGGAATCGGGTGAATGGGATGGCTCAGGCGGAAACTACGCGACCACGTATTTTATCGATGTTGAGAAGAACAAGTACGCGATCAAGCCGGTCGTTTTCGAGTGGGAACAGGACTCGATGAGCGCGGCGAAGAAGCGCAGGCTGTACGCCGGATACAAGCAGGCGGTCGCCGCCGGGTTGGCGAAATTGCACATCGTTCGCGGAAATACAGGAAAGCTGGTCGCCGCCAGCCTCTTGACCGACTGGACGCACACGAAACCGATCGAAACGGAGACCTATTGGACCACGAACGGTAAAGAGTCACAGAAGAAGGTGCCGAATTACGAGGGTGCGTTTCTCTACACCGGCGATGCGACGGAAAGGCTTATCTTCAATCCGTGGCTCTACGTAAATAACTACAACACCGATTCGTACTACGAGCTGACGTTGAAGACAGTCGCGGCGAGAGGCGGGAAGTGTCCCGAGGACGATGCTCTAAAGCTGGAGTTGACGCTCGACGACCGCACGCACCACCGCGATCTCCCCACACAAGTGCTGCAAAAGGACACCGATATTCCTGCCGTGCGAAAGTGCCCATACGGTTATCACCTCGAAAAGGTCTACTTCTACAAGGACCGGCTCGCGGTATTTATCAACATGTTCAGCCAGGGGTTTGAAGGCCCGGACATGCGGTATATGGCGGTGACGGGACTTATGGAATACGCGAGCGTCCCGCCGGGCGAATAGCCGACTCAGCTCATCTCATCCTTAGGCCTGAAGATCTCCTTCAGCTCTCCGCATTCGCCGGTAATATCTGCCCAGCGTTCGATATCAAGCTCGACCACCGCAATGGCCGCGGTCGGCATCGGTTCGATATGGCCGGTCAGGTAGCGAATAAAGCCCTCCATTCCGGGATTGTGTCCAACGAGCATCGCCGAGGAATATGCCTCATCCAGATCGGCGACGATCTCGCGAAGTGCGTTCGGGCTGGCTTCATAGATACGCTCGTCGAAAATGACCTCGGCGGCGAGCGAGCCGCCCTCGCAAACTCGTTTCGCCGTCGAACGCGCCCGTTTGGCGGGCGATGAAACAATTATCTCGGGCAACATCTGACGCCGTCGCATCAGGCCGCCCATGAAAGGTGCCGCTTGTTTGCCGCGTTCGTTGAGCGGCCGGTCAAAGTCGGCCATCGACGCGTCATCCCAACTCGATTTAGCATGACGCATGACATAGAGCGTCTTCATACGGAGCGCGATTCTACCGCTCATTGTGTTAAAACGGCAACCTGTTGATATAAAATTGGACTTGGATCGCGTCAAACATAATATCAGGAGGAAATGCAGCCGCTGAACGCAGCATTGCTCATAAACCTGCTCGGATTCGCGGTCGGCATTGCTCTCTACGCAATGCTTGGCCTGATGGTCGTTCGTCACCGGCAGCGGGAAAGGCCGGGCAGCATTAACTCGCTTCTCCTTACGACCGCGGCACTCGGTGTTTTGTGGAACGCCGGTGAACTCTACGGATTTGTCCAAAGGGATTTTAGCAACGCCGCGATCCCACCCATTCTGGCGGCCGCAGCGTTTGCCGCACTAGGGTTTTTGCCGTCTGTCGTGGTTCATTCTGCGCAAGGCGACGATGCCCGCGTACATTGGTTGACCTATATCGCTTACGGCGTCAGCATCTTTGCGGCGGTACTTCATTTTCGAGAGGCTTTCGGAGGCGGCGAGGTGCCGTCCGACCTTGCGTTAAGGACGCAGACGTTTGCGTCGCTCGCTCTTGTCGTCGGACTGCTCGTTTTCAACCTGCGGCAGACGCTCGAGAAAAAAGCGATCTGGGCAAGCGCACTGCTGATCTTCGCCGTCTCGGCATTGCACCTGACCGGCGAACGCGAAGGCTCGGCGTGGTATATCGAGCTTGCCGCCCACCAATCGTCGCTTCCGCTTGCGTTCGCCATACTTTACCAGAATTACCGTTTTGCATTCGCCGATCTTTTCCTAAAGCGGGCGTTCTCGCTGCTGCTGCTAGCGGGGCTCGCGTTCGGCCTGTATGTTTTCGTTGCGGTGCCGCTGCTTCGTTATCACGAAACGCATGACCGCGACGACGTGCTCGCAGCGGCGCTCGTCGTCGGGCTCTGGATCGCGACCGCTCTTGCTTATCCGCTGCTGCACAAGTTCGCCGATTGGCTGGTGGATACGGTATTCCTCAAGCGTGCGGATTACCTGGAGCTGGAAGCGGGCCTTGTCCGCGAGATAGAGAATTCCGGGTCCGTCGAGGCGGTACTCGATACTGTCTGCGGCCGTTTGTCGGACGCACTGACGGCGCGGCGTGTCGAATGGAGCGAGACCGCGAATGGAGCGTCGCCGGTATCGCCCGTAACTGTTTCGATGCTGGATGCGTCGATCGTCATCCAGACAGCCGACGAGCCCCAATACCTGATCAGAATGGACGGCTTTTTCGGCGGGCGGCGGCTGCTCTCGGACGACATCGCGATGCTCGAGGCGGTCGCGCTTTTCACAGCCCGGCGAATAGATGTGATCCGCGTAGCCGAGGAACGCTTCGAGCGGGAATTTCGCGAGCAGGAATTCGCCAAGCTTGCTGCCGAAGCACAGCTGACGGCGCTTCGCTCGCAGGTGAATCCTCATTTTCTCTTCAACGCACTGACGACTATCGGTTATCTGATCAAGTCGTCGCCCGACAAGGCCTACGACACGCTTCTTAGGCTGACGCAGCTACTTCGCGGCGTGCTGCGTTCGACGGGCGAATTCTCGACGCTCGGCGAAGAGATCAAGCTCATCGAGAGCTACCTCGATATCGAACGGGCGCGTTTTGAGGAAAAGCTAAAGGTCAGTATCGACATCGACGCCGATGCCGAGAATGCACGCGTGCCGTCGCTCATACTGCAGCCGCTGGTCGAGAATGCTATAAAACACGGCGTCTCTGAGAATCGCGACGGAGGCGAGATCCGCATCACGGCGTCGATCGCGGACGAGGACGGCCGACACGACCTTCGCCTGACGGTTTGGGATTCGGGTGCGGGTAAAACAGCCCGAAAACACGAGAACTCTGCCGGCGTCGGCTTGCGAAATATCCGCGAACGCCTCGCCTCGTACTACGGCAGCGCCGCCGCATTGACGCTCGAGAGCCGCAACGGCAGCGGGACCGAGGCGACCGTTATCTTGCCGATAGAAATGAAACGGCGGATCGACGCAGATCTCGACAAATAGAGAATAGCGGCGGTCGCATTGCCGTGGAGAGGCGCGTAAAGCATTTGTTTCGTATACTTTATGTCAAAGCTCAGAGTGATAATTGCCGACGATGAGCGTCCCGCACGCGAATTCCTGAAATCGCTGCTTCGCGAATTTGAAACGGTCGAACTGATAGGCGAAGCCGCGAACGGCTCCGACGCCGTCGATCTGATCCGCTCGGTACGGCCCGATCTCGCAATTCTCGATCTCAATATGCCCGAGGTTTCAGGGCTCGATGCCGTTCGGACGCTAAGGAAAGATCAGATGCCGCTAGTGGCCTTTGTCACCGCACACGACGAATACGCCGTCGAGGCATTCGAACTTAACGCCGTCGATTATCTGTTAAAGCCGGTCGAGAAAGCCCGCCTCGGCGAGACCTTGCAGCGTGCGGCCGAACGCCTTGAGCAAGCTGATTGGCGGGCCGTCGAGGCCGAAAAACTGAAAAACGCAGCCGAATACGCCGACCGTGACAGCCGTGAACCGTTAACCCGCATCCCTGTTCGCGTCCGCGACGAGATCTTTCTGGTCCCGGTCGCCGAGGTCGCCTCGATCGTCGCTGACGGAGAGCTGCTGCATATCACCACCGAGGCAGGCAAGCGTTACGTCGTGAACCATCGCCTCAAGGACCTCGAACTCAGGCTCGATCCGGCGCAGTTCGTCCGCCTCTCACGCGGAGCGATCGCCAATCTCTCGTTCATCGATAGAATTTCGCCGATGCCGGGCGGCACGTACCTGGTCACGTTGACGAACGGCCGTGAGATCGCCGCCAGCCGCCTGCAATCCAAGATCCTGCGTTCAAAGCTGCTAAAGCTGTAGGAAACATTCGTGAGTAGAAGATGTCCCATCGATCCACCTCTCGCGTGATCAGATGATATAGTCCGCACTTAGTTTCCCGCCCGTATAGTACGTCAGTTTTTCGGACCCAATCAACCTGTTTGTGGATCAGGGCATTCCCGGAATGCTCCATCAGATCTGCCGGCCCAAATGCCCATTCCAATGACCTGCGGGCACGTTTATTATTGGAATCGCAGACCCATATAAGAAATCTATTGCTATCTGTGCAACAAATGTGCTA
>CAZJFB010000034.1:0-18679 GCA_964545145.1 uncultured Chloracidobacterium sp.
TTTCGGCGTCGGCGGCGGCGTGCGGCACGCCAGGTGCGGATGCCTTCGCCGGTCAGGCTCAGGATCGAGCGGCGATTGTCGATCAGCAGCTTGATCCACGCCCACTTGCTCATCTGCGGAAAGTAGATCCCACGGAAAAAGAGCCTGGCCACTAGATGACTGATACGTGTATCGATCGGAGCTTCGCGGATCGAATTGATCGCGGCAAAGTTGCGCTCAGGACTGTACGAACGCGACCACGCATTGAAGGTCTCATTCTTAGCTTCCTCGATCGACATCTTGAGCGGATCGTGTGCCATGACGAACGGGGCAAAATCGAGCCAGTGCTTTGGCCTGTGGAGCCGGCCGGCCTTTTCGAGGCGTTCATAAAGCGGCGTGGACGGAAATGGAGTTAATTGACCAAATACAGGCAACCCCGGAGCCCAGCTCTCGATCTCGTCAACCGTCCGGTTCGCGACACCTGGCGTGTCGTTGTCCATTCCGAAAATGAACGACGTGATCGCATATATATTCCGCTTTCTGAGGCCTTCAAGAACCGCCTGATAATTCTCAGGACGTGAGAAATTCTTGTTCACATCGGCCATGTTCGCAGGGTCGATCGACTCCATCCCGATAAAGACCCAGCGGCCGCCAGCCTCGGCGATAAGATCGACCAACTCTTCGTCGCCCAGCAGGTTGGCACTTATCTGAGCAACCCAGGGCAATTGAGCACCAGCAGCGATGATGTCGCGAAGCAAACCTTTAAGCCGTTTCTTGTTGATCGCGAGATTGTCGTCGATAAAGAAGACCGCGATCTGGCCCTTTTCGGTCTTCGCACGAGCCTTAAGCCTCAGCAGTTCTTCGACAACGCTCTCATTCGTCCGGAAACGGATCGAATCGCCAAAAAATCCCGTCACGGTACAAAACTCGCAGCCGTACGGGCAGCCCCGTCCGGTCTCGATCGGCACGACAAAGAACTTGCCCCAGCCCTCGCCCATTCTGGACATCACAGGCCGCAGGAATTTCGGAACCAGTGAGAACTGGTCGAGATCGAGAGTTTCCCAAGGAATATGCGGGTAAGGCTGCAGGCTCGGCTTAAAGTCGTTCCCCTTTTCGTCGATCTTCGGCTGATAGATTTCCTTAAGTTCGCCGTTGGCGGCGTCAGTAACGATCTGTGCCCAATATTCGTCAGCCTCGCCTAGGGCGACCGCGTCGGCGTGGCGCGGGCCGCCATCCCTGCCGAGAGCTTCGTCTGGACATTCGGTGACGTGCGGGCCGCCCATAACCACCTTAAACCCGGCCTCGCGCAGTGCGTCAGCTACCTTGTACGCTCGTGCAACCATGCGCGTCATCGCACCGATGCCGACCAGTCCGATCTCGTTGTCACGACAGAACTGAACGAGCTCGCTGCGCGTCATCGCCTTGGCATTTCCGTCGATCAGTATGACCTCGTGCTCGGGCGGCGTGAGGGACTGGAGAAGGAACATCCACAGGTGCGGCATGAAATTCCGTGTAATGCCGTTGTCGGGATTATAGAGTAAGATCTTCATTCTTTAATGCAGACGCTATCCTAGAAAACACATCGAGCCCTGAACTGCTGGAACCGGATCGGTTATCGGATTTTGGCTGATGCTGTTGGAAATCGTGACGCAATCATCTCACGTTCGGGAGCAATCAGCTAATTAATAATTATCTTTCTGATAATCGCGCGAAACGCGCCTTCGGGCAAGAGCCGCCTGGCAGCAAGAATGCCCTTAGTGTTGACACCGTACCTGAGCTTCTTCGAGCCGTCGGTCACCGCCGTGTAGATCACCTCAGCAACGACCGACCCGTCGGGCGCTTCTTCGCCCGCCTTCTCCATGTTTGCGGTAGCTCGCGAGGCGATCGGTTCATACGCAGTTAGGACTTCGCTGCGTGCCGCATCGCGTGAACGATCGTAGAAATCGGTCTTTATCGGCCCGGGCTCTATGATCTTTACGCGGATGTTGAATGGTTCCAACTCGTACTGCAGCGACTCAGAAAATCCCTCGACCGCCCATTTTGTTGCGTGGTATAGGCTCGAGAACGGGAACGTCATCCTTCCGCCGACAGACGCAACATTAACGATTTGACCACGCTTCTGCTCGCGAAAGTATGGCAGTATCTCGCGGCACACATTCATCAGGCCGAATACGTTCGTGTTGAATTGTTTCTCGATCTGCTCGGGTGTCGCCGCTTCGAAGGGGCCCAGCAGCCCGTAGCCAGCATTGTTGACCAAGGCATCGATCCGCCCAAATTTATCGAGTGTTGCGGCGATCGCTGACTTGATCGAGTCCACATCGGTCACATCCAGCCGGAATGTGTCGATATCGACGATCTTTTGCAGGTCCGCGGCCGCCTCGGGCGAACGCATCGTCGCCGCGACCTTCCAATTCTTGGTCTGAAACAGCCTGGCCGTGTGCAGGCCGATGCCCGTAGAGGCACCCGTGATAAAGACGACTTTCTCCATGAAGTTAATTTAACGCAAAGCCCCAAAGCGGCAAAACCACAAACCCGGGCCAAGTGCGTGATCGCGTCTTCGCGACATTGCGGTGACTGCCTTATACTTCGGGTATGAAGTTCCTTCATATCGCCGATGTCCATCTCGGATGTACACGTTACCAACTCGCCGAGAGTCCCCGTGACTTCTTCGAGGCGTGGATGGACGTCCTGCGGCGCTACGCGATCGGTGAAAAGGTAGATTTTGTGATAATGTGCGGTGATTTCTTCCATAAAAGATCCGTCCCGCCGGAGACGATGAATTACGCCGTCGAAGGCCTGACCGAGATGCGAAATGCCGGCATCCCGGTCGTGGCCATCGAGGGAAACCACGACCAGAAGCATACAGACAGCGAATTTAGCTGGCTGCGCTCCCTATCGAGCTGGGGTTTGGTAAAGCTACTTGAGCCAAAGACCTTAAAGGGCGGAATGGCGTACGAACCGTGGGACGAAGCCACAAGAAAGGGCGGTTATGTTGACATCGGCAGCGCCCGCATTTTTGGCTCAGACTGGTACGGTGCGTCCGGAAACTGGGCGATCCCGATGCTTATTGAGGCGATCAAGGCGAACCGACGAGAAGGTGCGTTTCATATCCTGATGCTTCACACCGACGTCGAGGGCCATCAGGTGCATCCTATACCGGCATTGTCGATAGATGCTCTTAAGGAACTTAAGAGCGCGGTCGAATACGTCGGCCTCGGACACACACACAAACACTACGAGATCGATAACTGGGCGTTCAACCCCGGCTCGATCGAGGTTACGAATATCAGCGAATTCCGCGAGACACGAGGTGCGTTCCTTGTCGAAGTAGATGAGGCCGGTGCGATTTCAGCACGGCACATTGACGAATATCATTATCGGCCGTTTCAGCAACTCGCGTTTGATGTGACCGGATATACCGATGCTCAGACGCTAACCGGGGAACTCTTGGAAAAGGTGAAGTTGGAGGCCCGGACGGCAGAGCCGTGTAAGCCGCAGCCGATCATCGAGATCGCTCTGCGTGGGCAGCTCGGTTTCCCCAATTCCCTGCTCGAAATGCAGAAGATGCGCGACGAGACGAGAATGCTGACCAATGCCCTGCACGTACGCATCAAGAATCACACGATCCCTGCAGAATACATCGACACCCCCGACGACCTCGACGACAGCGGCCGCGAGCGGCTCGAACGCCGCGTGATCGATGACCTGGTCATTCGCGACAACCGGTACAAGACAAGAATTGATGACGTTTCGGAGGCGGTGATCGGCGCAAAGCGAATGGCCCTGGGCGATGAGCCCGCCGAGAAGATCGCTGATTTCATTGCACAAAAAGCATGTCCGACGCTTTAGACAAAGTTCGCGGTATCAGCCGCCTGCCGATCTTTCCGCTGCCTCTGGTCATGCTGCCGGGCGAGCTGCTTCCGCTGCACATCTTTGAGGAACGATATCGCCAGATGCTGCGGGACATATCGCTCGAGAGGAACATGTTCGGCGTAACGCATTTCGAACCGGAGGGCTCATTCGCCGAGGCTCCGAACGTTGGGTCGATAGGTTGTGTCGCCGAGGTCCGCGAATCGGAGATGCTCGCCGACGGACGGTCGAACATCTTAACGCTAGGTGTCATTCGATATAGATTGACCGGGATCGTCGACGTCGGTGAGCCGTACCTGACAGGTACGGTCGAGTTCTTTGAGGACGATCCGGGGAACGAGTCTGAGATCGGCCGACTCGCCGACGAGGTATTTGCGCTGTTTCAGCGTATGGCGGAGGCAGCACACAAAATGAGCGGCGGCCGAGGCCGGATGCCTGAGATCGGGCGATCGACCCCGGAGGCACTGTCGTTCCTTATAACCGCCGCTTTTAATTTTGACAATGAAAAGAAGTACCGCTTGCTGGAGATGACCTCGACGGCCGAGCGGCTGGAAGACCTAAAAAAAGTCCTCGACCGCGCTGTTGTGCAGATCGAGGACAATGCTGAGATCCAGGCTGTGTCGCGGACCAACGGACACAGCAAGAAGAAGATCGATATTTAGTTGCTTAGCGAATTGCGGAAGAAATCTATCAAGCGTTGGTCGTACGCCTCCGATTGTTCCATCGAGGCGTTGGTGATACTGAAACCGGAAGGGCTCAGGTCCGTTTTGCTCTCGACCTTACTGGTCGCGGGAAAGCACTTGCTAAGCTTTGAGGTCGAATCTTGAAATGCGGCAGCATCCACACCGGCAAGCAGCAATACGTCGCGACCCGCGGCCACTCTGGCAGTGTCACAAAGAGGTTGACGCTGATAGCAGCCGTCGAAGTAATACATGTAGGTCCCGAGTTTAGCCAGACGCGTCGTCGCAAAACTCGCGAACGGGAATCTTCGCTGGACCGATTCCCTCAGCACCTCATCCGAATCCGCCGGTACCGAATCGACCGCGATCGCCTTGATCGCCTGATCTTTAGCTGCCGCGTTTAGGGCAACTATCGCACCCATCTCAACACCGAAAATGCCGATATTCTTGCCTATGTAGCCGATCTGATTTGGCGTCTTGAGACTCTTAAGGAATTCGATGGCAGAGGACGCATCCTCGGCCTCACACCCACCAAATGAAGCATTCTGAACCGCGGGATTCTCGCCGTGAGCTCGCATGTCGGGCATGAGTACCGTGAAGTTTGTCGACTCGTTCATCTTAACGCCGAGGTTCAACACATAAGAGCGGTCGGCACCATATTTGTGCAGAAGTATGACCGCCGGGGCACCTTCGGCGCCGCGAAGTAGCCATCCGCGTGACGAGCTGCCGTCCCTGTTGGTCCAGGTCTCATCGGTAACCTGCGCTGCACGCGTGCTGAGTTGGCCGTACTTTTGCGGCGTGACGAGGTACGAGGTCTTCAGGGGCCGTGCAGCAGTGTACGTGAGCCAGACGGAGCCGGCGACAACCGCACCGATCACAAGGAGCAATACCGGCAATAACAAGCGAAGAACACTCTTGAATAAACGAGTCGAAGGTGCCATAGCGGATAAAATACCTTTAGCAGAAATAAGCCGTGAGCGGCTCTGAGGGTTAGGTGAAAGCCTTTCAAATAAAGGCTTTCGGATAGTCCACCTAAATGTTACCATATGCGCCAGCCAGTGATAAAGAAGTTTTTAAAAATGTTAAACCTCAGATCGATCGCGTTTCCGGTGGTATTTCTCCTCGCCGCCCTTTCAGCTACGGCCCAATTTCAGACGGTCTCGACGTCAGGTTCAGGCGTAAAGGTCTTCCCGCTATCGGAAATAAAAGAGGGAATGCGGGGGACTGCGAGATCGGTATTTCGAGGCACCGAGCCTGAGGAATTTACTGTCGAGATCCTTGGCATCGTACCAAACTATATTGGCCCGAGGCAGGATATGATCGTCGGCAGACTTAGCGGTGCGAATGCCGAACGCACGTTCGTCTTTGCAGGAATGTCCGGCTCACCGGTTTATATTGACGGAAAGCTCGTCGGTGCGATCTCATACAGCTTTCCTTTTGCCAAGGAACCTATCGCGGGCATAACACCGTTCGAACAAATGGTCTCGGTCGTTGAGCAAGGGCCCGCCCGCAAAGCGGCCGCAATAGGACCGAGAAGCTTTTCGTATTCCGAATTGATGTCGCCAAATTGGCTGCCGGACGTCAATTCCCGGCCCGTTGGGGCGGCCGTGACGGGGTTTGGGGCCGATTCCAGACTGATGTCCGTCGCGGGCCAGACATTCACGCCGATCGCAACGCCGATCACGATATCGGGGATATCGAAGAAGACGCTCGATTCTCTGACGCCGATGTTTGAACGTGCCGGCCTGATGCCGGTCTCCGCATCGGGCGGAGATACCGAATTGAAGCCTCTGAAAAAGGCCACCGCCGCGACGCTGCTGGGCGGCACGTCGGTTGTCGTGCACCTATCTCGTGGAGACATCCAGATCGCCGCCGCTGGCACTGTAACACTGCGTGACGGCAACAAAATCTACGCCTTTGGCCACCCGTTCTTTTCGCTCGGCTCGGCCGAACTCCCGATGTCCGAATCTCATGTCGTCACCGTTGTGCCGAACGCCAATAATTCATTCAAACTTGCTGTTCCTGACGATCTGGTCGGCACAATGACTCAAGACCGTGCGACCGGAATATACGGTATGCTCGGCCAGTCGCCGCGAATGCTGCCGGTCAAGATAAAGCTGACAACTAGCCGCGGGCGATCGGAAGAGGTGAACTTTGAATCGGCGTTTGACGAATTGCTGACGCCGCTGATCATCAACGCCGGCATTGGCAACGCGATAAGTGCAAACGAGCGGGGCATAGGCGACACTACGATCGAACTCAGCGGCGAGATAACCATCAAGGGTGAGGAACCGATCCGCATAAACCGGCGTTTTACCGGTCCGCAGGCGACCGCCCTCACCGCGGCCGCCGGAGCGGTACCGCTCAGTGCCCTTCTGCGTGCAAATTTTGACGGACTCCAGATCACCGGCGTCAATCTCAACTTAAACGCTGTCGACGGCAGCAAGACCGCGGTGATAGATCGAATTTCCGTAGACCGCACACAAGTAAAGGCCGGAGAAACGGTGGAGATCGTCGCCACCGCTCGCACTGAGAGCGGCAAGCTCATGTTCGAAAAGATCCCGTTTACGATCCCCGTCGGAACCGCACCGGGGCAGCTTGCAATTGCGGTCGGCGATGGTGCAGCCGTCTCACAGAATGCCGCGATCACACAATTCACGCCCCGCACGGCGACCGAGTTGATCTCCATTTTGAATCGCCTGAAACGCTCTGACCGTCTTTACGCGGTCGCAACCAGGGCCTCCGCGGGAGCTATTGTCGGCTCGAGCGAAATGCCAAATCTACCGCCTTCGATGCTGGCAACGCTGAACAACGATCGTACCGCCGGCGGCTCGAAACCATCGGTCAGCACGATCGTTTACGAGATCGAGATCGCTCCCGGCGAATACATCATCTCAGGCTCCCAGACTCTGAATATTGAAGTGATCAGGTAGTTTTTGTCCCTGCATTTTGATTGACCTCGGCGGCGATATTTGGGATTCTAATATGTGAATACCCTAAATAAATTGCTGCATGCGACCCGGTTTGCAGCTGAAAGACATGCCGGGCAGTTGCGGAAAGGAGCCCACGCCGAACCGTACATCAATCACCCGATCGAAGTCGCCAATCTAATAGCGAATGTAGGAAAGATCGATGATATCGATATCCTGATGGCGGGATTACTTCATGACACTGTGGAAGATACCGCAACCACTCCTGGCGAACTCATTAACCTGTTCGGGCAGACGACTTGCGGCTATGTTCTTGAGGTCACGGACGATAAGTCACTCCCAAAAGCCCGCCGCAAGGAACTCCAGATCGAACACGCACCGCACATGTCCCGCGGGGCCAAGATCGTAAAACTCGCCGACAAGATCAGCAATATCCGAGACGTGATCGAGAATCCCGCGGTCGATTGGGATATCGTCCGCCGGCGTGAATACGTCGAGTGGGGAGTGAACGTCGTTGCCGGACTCCGCGGAGCAAACATCCATTTGGAAGACCATTTTGACAGGCTTGTCGAAAGAACCGGGCCGATCCTCTACTAACGGATCGGATCATTTTTTCACGAGTCTTGCCGCAGCCCGAAGATCGAACTGTATCTGAAGCGGCGTCTTTTCACGCCAGGCACCAACGTGGATGTGCGGGCTTCGGCTGAATCCGTTATTTCCGACCTTAGCGAAGGGCTGGCCCGCCGTTACGCGATCGCCTTCCTTTACAGTCACATCAGCGACGTGTGCAATTAGCACACGGGTGCCGTCCTCACGCTTGAATATGACAAAGCTGGCAGGCGGCTTGCCCAGTTCGCCGGGTTTGTTGACCACGGAATTGATATTGATCCTTTCGACAGAGGCCGCGAAAGGTGCGAGCACTGGTTCCTGCCAGCCGTACCAGTCTTCGTTCGTAAGGCCATTTGTTCTGAATGAACGCATAAAGCCGCCCTTGCCGTCGGTCGGCAGGCCTCCAAATATGACACAGTCCGATCCGAGCGCATCACCTGGATATTCGAGTTGACCCTCCCAGTGCTCGGAACACATATGATCAGCGGCGAATAGCGGATGGATCGTTATTGATTCGATAGGGGATCTTGGGATATCGGCCGATGGCTTACCGGCAGTTGATTCGGGTTGTGCCACCAATGTCACGGCGAAAAGTAGGGTTAGTAGGGCCGCAGTGAACAGCATTCTCATATGAAAAGTTTCCCTCCAGTCTAATAGGCGAGATCTGAGAGTAATACGTATCGTACCAGATCGATCTGGAGGTTTTATTGATAAGAACCCAAAAAACAAAAGGCGGCCAAAAGGCCGCCAAAAGACGTCGATAACAGATTTGATCAGAAATCAAACCGTATACCGAGCTGAAATTCGCGATTATAGCTGGAATTATTCAGCGAGAACGATGGCGAGCCCGAGAAGAACTGCCGCGGAGTGCGGAAATTGGTTGTTCGAGTGATCCGTCCGACTCCGCCCACCGTGCTATACGCGTACTCAGTATTATTGACGGAGATCACATTGGCCCGGTTAAAAATATTAAAGCCCTCGGCAAAGAGCGACAGTTTGTACCTCTCGCCAAACCGGATGATACGGCCGACCCGCATGTCAAAGATATAGGCAGCCGGTGTAGAATACTGGTTTCGTCGGCTGCCCGGCGAACGATCGACCGCAGTGTTGCCGTCCGCGTTGAGATCGCCTGATACCAATGCCGAGTAGGCAACTCCCGACTGGGCCTGGAATATTCCCGTAACGACATAGTCGCTCAGTAACGCACGGGCAACTGCGTTATTGCTCTTGGATTTTCCTGTCTCGAACACCGGGCTGAAGACGAATCGATGCTTGATGTCGAGATCTGAACGGCCATACTCGCCCGAAAGGTCAAAACTGTTCTCGGCGATCTTTGCATCGTCAGTACCGACGACGACCGATGTTTGGTCGGGCTTATTGTCTTTTGCTTTAGACCAGGTATAGCTAGTGTTGAACGACCATCGGTTCGAGAATCGTCGATTCAACTCAAATGTGAGCCCATGGTAAAGGGATTTTGCCGTACTCTCAAACATACTGATACGGGTAAATCCAGCAACACGAGGTCCGGCATATCCGGTCGTCGTCCCCGTATTAGCAAATCTGGGCACAGTTACCGTACCGCTTGAAGTTGCAGCACCGGCCTCAAAGATCTGGATAGTGGTTTGCACCGGCGCGGTGAGGTTTGCATTTCTGGTCCGGCCTAGATCCTGTCCCTTGAACATTGTGTACTGAACACCAAAGGTCACGCCTTTCCAAAGTTCGCGCTCGTACTGGAGCCTTGCCTGATGCGTAAACGGCTGTTGATAGTTCTTATCAAACATATACAGATTGATAGCTGCGAGAGTCGCTCCGACAGGCGGCGTAGAGAAAACATTCGGATAGAGCGGACAAAGTGCCGGAGACGTCGAACAGTTTACGTCGATCGCAATTACCTGAATGCCGTTTTGCGAATGAGCGGTTCCGGTCATGATCGCCGGCGTTCGGCCGTAGTAGACGCCATATCCGCCGCGTATGACCGAGCGATCATTGATCGCGTAGCTCAGCCCTATACGAGGTGCAATGTTGTTCTTGTCCTTCGGCTGAAAACTTGTGTCGAAACCCGCTGCCAGCAGCGCCGTATTCGGATTTTGGATCGGCGGTTTAGCGATTCTCTGGTAGTCGTAACGGACGCCCAGATTTACGGTCAGCTTCTGGCTGGCCCGCCAGTCGTCCTGAAAGAAGAAGCCGTATTCATTGTTGTTCGGATAGGTCGTACCACCTGTTGTCCCGGTACCCGCGAAGCTCTGGCGATAGCGGGTCGCAAACTGTAGCCCCGGCGTAGCGAGTTGATTCGATAATGCCGTGTAATTTGGAAAGGTGTACGAACCGCCAAAAAGGCCCGGGAAGTAATTGAAGATCTTGTCGAATAATAAATCGACCCCGTACTTTACGGTGTGGTTTCCGCGAAGCAGCGTTTGATTGTTGATGATCTGATTTCGCTTGATCGTCGTCTCGCGAGGGCTGAAATTGTTGCGCCCGAAGTTGAAAGTTCCATCACTAATATTATTTGCGGATGCAACTACGGTAGCTTCTGGGTTGTTCGTATTATTGAACCCCGGCTCGCGATCGCGCGAATACTGGTAGCGAAATTCGTTGAACCAAGTATTGGACAACGTGGCGGTCCACGAACCTGTTATTGCGGTCGTGGTCACGTTGCTGTTGCCTGTGTGTTCCAGTGCAGAAAGGCTGCCGCCGTTCTCAAGATTGGTTCCCTTAAAGTTCTGCTGATTCAGACGCACCCATACTTGGTTGCGCTCATTTATGTTGAAATCAGTCTTGACCAAATAAGTGTCCTGAACTCGGTCGACGTCATACGATACAGCCTTTGGGCCAAGAAACGCCTGAACATTCGACGGTGCGAATGGCAGCGAGTTGAGGACGACTGGATTAGGCAAATTTGAGCGCTGCCCTTCATACGCCCCAAAGAAAAAGACCTTGTCCTTTCTGATAGGTCCACCAAAGGTCCCGCCGAATTGGTTGATCTGGCCTTTCGGACGCAAACGGTTTGCAGCGACAAGATTAGGATTGCGAGCATTGAGCGATTCATCGCGAAAATACTCGAATATGCTGCCAGAGAACTTATTAGTGCCTGACTTGGTTATCGCGTTTATCACCGCACCGGCGGCGCGGCCGTATTCAGCCGAAAATCCATTTTGGTTGACCTGGAATTCCTTAACCGTATCGATCGAGAATTGCGAGGGAGCTCGGCCCGAGCCGATACGTCCCGATGATTGCCCAAAGAACGTGTTATCGCTGGACGCTCCGTCGATCTGAATGCTGTTAAGCGTTCCTTTCTGTCCGCCAACCGCCAAGTCGCCCGCACGTGTCGGGTCACGGACAATACCGGGCGTTAGCGTCGCAAAATCGAGGAAGTTGCGTCCATTGGTCGGCAAATTCGTCACCCGTCGTTCGTCGATGGTAGTAGAAAGCGACGTACGGGTGTTCTCGATCGCCTGCCCCTCGGAGGTAACATCAACGACGCTCACCGCGTTTCCGACCTTGAGGACGATCTCGAGGCTGGTCTTCGCTCCCACCGTGACCTTAACGTTGTTGTAAGTGGCTGCGGCAAATCCCTTAGCTGCCGTAACCTCGACCTTGTATGTTCCCGGCGGCAATAGGACAAATATGTAATTGCCGTCCGCGTCGCTGACACCGGTCTTTCCGTATCCGGTGTCCTGATTTGTCGCCGAGATAGCGATGCCCGCGACCACCGCACCGTTCTGGTCCACAACGCGGCCCTCGATGTTGCCCGTGGTCGACTGCGACTGTGCTGCAGCTGTCATGACCGCGATAAGAATGAAAGCCAATATCTGAATGGATCTTCTCATAGAAGTTAAGTCTCCGTGGATGCCCCAAGTAATGAATATCTCTTGAATTTCGGTTCAATTTGAACCAGACCTGCTTGATCGAGTGCGACAAATATAGGTCAGTTTCTTGCAGGTAGCAAGAAACAAAGTTAGATTTTTTTGGAAATCGTGCTGATTATGTGGAGTTAACCGATCTTCTCGCCTTCGACCCAATGCTCGCCGTCGGCGTAAATCTCTTTTTTCCAGATGGGTACGGTCCTTTTCAGTTCTTTGATAAGCCATTCGCAGGCAGCGAAAGCAGCCCGGCGGTGCGGTGAGGCAACCGAAATGACAACGCTGGTCTCGCCGATCTCGAGCTTGCCTGTCCGGTGAACTATGCCGACGCTTGATATATCAAATTCCTGCTTTGCCCGCTCGACTAGTTTCTGCATTTCTTTCAATGCCATCGCTTCGTAGGCCTCGTATTCCAGATATTCGGTCTCGCGAACCTCGCCGGTTTCTTTGTTTTTTGTGAATCGCCGAGCGTAGCCGTCGAGTGTCACCGTTGCGCCGCATTCGGGCGGAACGACGCGGCGAGCAACGTCGGTGATGTCGATAGAGGATGTTGTAAGTTCGCAGAAATCCATTCGATTCTAGCCACCGGAAACCGCGGTAAAGATAGCAAGTTCGTCGCCGTCACGGATGATCTCATCACCGGTCGCGAATTTCTGATTCACGGAAAAATGAAGTTTGTGGGAAGCAAGTCGCGGATACTCGGTCAGGATCATATCAAATACCGAGTTCGCCGGCGTACCGTCGGAGACGTCGATCTCGTGCAGCCGGCGACCGACAACGTCGGCGACAGCTCCGAAGAATAGGACTTGAATACTCATTAGCTAAGACCTAGCGGTATGGCAGCTACTTTATCGCCCCCGCGATCGGGCTCGATGCTGAGGCATAAAGCCTCTTCGGCATACGGCCCGCAAGGTAGCCGAGGCGTCCGGCCTGAACCGCGAGTTTCATCGCGGTCGCCATTTGTGCGGCATCGCCGGCCTCGGCGATCGCGGTATTCATCAGTATCGCGTCGGCGCCAAGTTCCATCGCGACTGCAGCGTCAGAAGGAACGCCGACACCGGCATCGACGATGATTACGGCATCGGGCAATTGCTCACGCATTATCCGCAGGTTCGAAGGGTTTTGAACGCCCATTCCCGAACCGATCGGGGCTGCCAGCGGCATTACCGCCGGACAGCCCGCATCAAGCAGCTTCTTTGCCATGATCAGGTCGTCCGAAAAATACGGCAGGACGATGAAGCCCTCGGCAACTAGCACCTTTGCCGCCGCCAGGGTCTGCTCGTTGTCCGGCAACAGCGTCACCGGATCGCCGATGACCTCGAGTTTGATCCAATTGGTATCCAGTGCCTCGCGAGCAAGCCGGGCGGTACGGATCGCATGATCCGAGTCGTAACATCCTGCCGTATTCGGCAGGATCTTCATCTTTGGATCGAGATGGTCCAGGAACGACTCGGCCGAGCCGTCGAGTGGAACGCGATTGACCGCGACCGTCACCATCTCAGCACCTGACGCCGAGTGGGCCGCTTTCATCTCGTCATACGAGCGGTATTTACCTGTACCAATAATTAACCGAGAGGAAAATGTAGCGTCTGCAAGCTGGAAAGTATCTGACATCTTTGAGTCAATTTTCACCCAAAGCGGTAAAGAACGCAAAGCTATCCGCCGCCGACGAAATGAATGACCTCGATCTTGTCTCCGTCGTTGATATTTGTCGAAGGCCAATCAACGCGACGAACGACCGCTCCGTTTACCTCGACAGCGACACGTTGTGACGGCAGCGAAAGAGATTCAAGCATTTTTGCCAGATCCATGCCGTCGGAAACATCTCGCGGCTCTCCGTTTAGGCGAATACTGATCACGCCTATCGATGATAGTGGCTTTTTATTAGAAAATGAATCCTAGCCCGGAGTAACTATCTTCCTCAGCTCGATCTCTTCGCCGCCAGAGATCGCCCTGAGCAGCAATGCGGCTCGGCCGGCCTGAAATTGCGGTAGCTGCAAGTGAATTCGCGCGAGTCCGTTCGCGTCTGTCTTCGCGTGAAAGATCACCGGACGAAATGCCGACCCGAGCACCTTTACCATTATCTGGGCATTGGCAACGACCTTTCGGTCAGTTCCGCGACATAGCATTACGGTGATAGATCTTCTTTCACCACCTTTGAATTTGGCCTCACCGAGCAACTCAAGACAGAGCTTTTGATTCGCCGGTCGGTCCTGGCCCGATAATTCACTGACGACGGCGACCGCATCGTCGGGCAGGATCTCGATATCCTCTATGATCTCTGCCTCGATCACCGGAAGCTCGTCAAAGGTAATGTCCTCTACGGTGATCGGTGCAGGCATTTCCTGCTCGCCCTCAACGATCGCAATATTTATCGGGGCTCGCGGCGGGAGTGAATCGACCCTATTCGTGGTAACCGGCGGAGGCAGCGGCACGTGTATCGGCGGGACCAAGGGAACCGGCGTTTCTCCGACGGGCTCGGCAACGGTGACCGATGCGGCCTTTGCCGTTGCACCCGCAGCTGCGGTCTTGCGGGTCATCTCGACGAGTTCGTTTATGCGGCCCGCCTTGACCGCCGCACACATTAGCTTATGCTGGCGAGAAAGCCGCTCGGAAAGTTCATTCTCGTCCAATCCGATCTCCGCGAGGTCGTCGTACCTCGAACGCTTGCTAGCCAAGATAGTGCCCTTGTCATAGACCAGCGACATGATCATATTGGCGGGCGCACCTTTGTCTTCTGTTTGCACGTGGTAAACAGTACCGCCAAATTCAATGTCAGTATTAAAGCCGGCTATCACAAGATTTTTGGGGCGTAAACGCTGGAAGAACAGCGGATCTGGGTAAATTCCGCCAACTTTAAAGTTAACACACGCATTTTCCCAGGGTCAACGAATAATTGCAGCACAGCCGCTGCTTACCCACAACTCACTGCCTTGACACTATATATGGCTTAAACTACGATTTAGTTTGAGCCACAAAACCCATTTTGCATTAAGGAAAATATTGTCTTTCCGTGGGTTAACTTCGGTAAACGAAACAGTCATTTTCGAGGTCTGAATGTCAGATTTTAACGTCTTCGACTATGTGCCGATCGCGATCATGTTCCTGGTCGCTGCGGGTTTTGGCGCGAGTCAGCTTCTCGTCACGCAACTGATCGGCCCGCGCAAGCGGACCGCGACCAAGCTGATGCCATACGAATGCGGTAAAGACCCCGTCGGCGGGGCCAGAGACCGCTTCTCGGTCAAGTTCTACTCGGTCGCCGTCATATTCCTTTTGTTCGATATCGAAGTCCTGTTCATCATTCCGTTTGCCGTCGCGTTCAAGAGCCTGATCGCCGCCGAGGCGAGCAGCGGTGTTTATTACGGAACGATCGCTTTCATCGAGATCATGGTATTTATCGCGACGCTGATCGTCGGATACATATATGTATGGAAGAAAGGCACGTTCGACTGGGGACTTCAGGCGCGTGCCGAAGCCCGGGAAGAGGCAAAGGTGATGGCCAGGCAACGTCGCGAAAAGGAGGCCCGGGTCAAACTCGCTGCATAAATTATGGGTCTCGAAAATACACTATTCGAATCACTTCCTGATGTAGTTACCGTCAAGCTCGACGCCGTCGTCAATTGGGCCCGTAAATCGAGTCTTTGGCCTGCGACTTTCGGACTAGCTTGCTGTGCGATCGAGATGATGAACACAGTTTCGGCACGCAATGATCTCTCGAGATTCGGTGCCGAGACATTCCGGGCATCGCCGCGACAGGCAGACGTGATGATCGTCTCCGGCCGCGTATCGCGAAAGATGGCTCCGGTGCTTCGCCGCATTTACGATCAGATGCCCGAGCCCAAATGGGTCATCTCGATGGGTGCGTGTGCAACGTCCGGAGGCGTTTTCGATAATTACGCGATCGTCCAGGGCGTCGATAAGGTCGTGCCGGTCGACATCTACGTCCCGGGCTGTCCGCCGCGTCCCGAAATGCTGGTCCACGCGATCACGATGCTTCAGGAAAAGATCATGAAGGAATCGGTCAAGGATCGCCGTGACACTTTCGAGGCAGAATCGCGCGAGTCGATCGTGCCGGGCACGCTTCCTGTGACGGAGGACACAGCACTCGAACGCGAAATGCAGTATGAAGTAGCGAAAGGCGAAGCTTCCCGGCCATATTCTGTCCCGTCGAAGCACGAGCGCCGCAAGAGTTCATGATGCTTAAACGGATCGCTTTTGTTTCGATCGCGGTGATGGCCATGTGCCTTTTGCCGCAATCCACTTTTGGCCAATCGGGAAATCCTTGGACAGCACCAAGGATCGGCGTTTGGAAGGTGACAGGCCGTGATGATGAAGGAGTCCGCTGGCAAGCCCGCTTTAACATTACAGGGCATAGACGCAAGGGCAGTAATTTTGAGATCCGCGGTGTTTTTCGGTGGAGATCGAATGATGTGGAAGACGCGGGCCGGGAATATGTGAAAGGGACCTTTAGCCCAGCGACCGGAAAGCTCTCGCTTCGCGGGTACGCAGTTAAGAGTGAACGGGGCGCGATCATGCGAACTACTTACACGGCTCGCGTCAGCAACCACGGAACGCGGATATCGAAGGGCCGCTGGTACGGCAAAGATGTGGTCCCGGGCATATGGCGGGCCCAGTGGCAGAAGAGTAAATAGACACTTATGGCATCCTTAACGGATATTGTCGACAAGCTAAAAGCTAAGAACGAGAACTGGACCTCAGATGTCGCAGAGGCCCATGGCGAGGTAACGATCATCTTACCGCGCGAGTCGATCGTCGAAGTTTGTGTTTTCCTCAAGAATGAGGCCGGCTTTGATATGCTTGCTGACCTTTGCGGAGCTGATCGCGGCCCGGAGGAAGATCCGCGGTTCGAGGTAAATTATCATCTATTCTCGACGACACACTATCAGCGCATGCGGCTGAAGGTGCTCCTATCCGAGGACAATGCCAGTGTCGCGACGGTCACACAGGTCTGGAAAACTGCCGAGTGGCACGAACGCGAAACATATGACCTTGTCGGTATAAAGTTCGACGGTCATCCGGACCTTAGAAGAATTCTGCTGCCGTCGGATTTTGACGGGCATGCCCTGCGAAAAGATTATCCGCTGCGAGGCTACGAGCCTTACAGCCTGAATTAGTTTATGGCGACTGCTGTAGAAAACATTCCCGGCCAGGCTTCCGTGCTCGACAGTGCCCTCGAGTCCCAGATGACGCTCTCGATGGGGCCGCAGCATCCTTCGACGCACGGCGTGCTTAGGCTCGATCTTCGCCTCGACGGCGAAATGGTTCTAAAGGCCATTCCCGACATCGGCTATCTCCACACCGGAATGGAGAAGCTCTTTGAATACAAGAAATACCAGCAAGGCATTGTCATCACCGACCGGATGGATTATCTCAATCCGCTCGGCAATAACCTTGCGTATGTGATGGCCGCCGAAAAGCTGCTCGGGCTGGAAATTCCTGAGCGTGCGCAGGTCATCCGCGTGCTGATGTGCGAGCTCCAGCGTATCGCATCGCACATGGTTTGGTTCGGCACATCGTGTCTCGATATGGGAGCGATGACGCCGTTCTGGTTCACCTTCAAGGAACGCGAGAAGATCCTCAACCTCATCGAATCTGCGTCCGGCGGGCGAATGACACCGAGCTATTTCCGCATCGGCGGATTGATGATGGACCTACCGGCGGGATTTGATAATCGCGTCAGACAGTTCCTTGCAGATTTTCCGGACGCAATGAACACGTTCGATACGCTGATCACGGGCAACACGATATGGCACAGCCGCACAAAAGGGATCGGTATCATTTCAAAGGAAGAAGCCATCGATTGGGGCCTGACCGGCCCGAGCCTTCGTGGCAGCGGCGTAGAACTCGACCTTCGACGGCATAATCCCTACAGCGGCTACGAAACTTACGATTTTGAGATCCCGACCGAGCCGGACGGCGACGTATGGTCACGCTTCAAGGTCCGCATGCGCGAACTGACCGAGTCTTATAAGATCGTTCGCCAAGCCCTCGAAAGATTGAAGCCGGGGCCGATCAAGGCAGACGCACCAAAGGTCGTGCTTCCCGACCGTGACGATATGCGCAAGCATATGGACTCGCTCATTCACCATTTCCTGATCGTCGCCGAGGGCTTCAACGTACCTCCGGGTGAGGTTTACCACGCGATCGAAGCGTCCAAAGGCGAGCTTGGCGTCTATATGAAGTCGAACGGCGGGCCAAAGCCCGAACGTGTGCATTTCCGCGGGCCAAGTTTCGTGAATTTGTCTGCCCTGCCCGTAATGGCGGAGGGCGAAATGATCGCCGACGTGGTAGCGATCATCGGCAGCCTCGATATTGTTCTGGGAGAGATCGACAGGTAAATCATGGCAGCAGCAACACCTACAAGTTACACAGACAAGATCGTCGTATCGGACGAGGTGGCGGAATTCTCGCCGGCAGTTATCGAGGAGATGCGTTTACATGTCGCGAAATACCCGGCCGACCGATCACGTTCGGCATTGATACCGCTGCTTTTTGTTATTCAGCGTGAACGCGGTTACATCGATAATCCGGGCGTTAACTTCCTTGCAAAGTTCCTTAACCTTGAGGTTACGGACGTGTGGGAGACGGCAACGTTCTATTCGATGCTCAATATGCGCCCCGTTGGGCGGCATCACATACAGATCTGCAAGACTCTATCGTGCAAGATCATGGGCGAGCCTGACATCACCGAGCATATCTGCTCGAAGCTCGGCATTCATCCGGGTGAAAC
>CAZJFB010000034.1:18779-29250 GCA_964545145.1 uncultured Chloracidobacterium sp.
CCCAGGAGCTCGCCGAAGCCGAAATATATAGTCTGCAACGCTGACGAAAGCGAGCCGGGCTCATTCAAGGACCGCTACCTGATGGAGTACGACCCGCACGCTCTTATCGAGGGCATGATCATCGCGGGTTACACCCTGGGCTCGAATACCGGTTACATCTATGGCCGCGGCGAGTATCGATATTTGCTGGACATAATGGATGCCGCGATACTCGAGGCTCGCGAGGCAGGAATTCTGGGTAAGAACATATTCGGTTCCGGCCTCGACTTTGACCTGCATACGCATACCGGTGCGGGGGCATACATTTGTGGCGAAGAGACTGCTTTGCTTTCAAGTCTGGAGGGCTATCGCGGACATCCAAGGATGAAGCCGCCATTCCCTGCCATCGAAGGGCTATACGCATGCCCCACGATCGTCAATAATGTCGAAACGCTAACGAGCATTCCCCAGATCATCGAAATGGGCGGTATCGCCTGGCGTGATCTCGGCACAGAGAAAAGCGGCGGCACAAAGCTCTGGTCCATCAGCGGCCACGTGAAAAAGCCCGGTGTTTACGAGCTCCCGATGGGCTACTCCGATATGGAGAAGTTCATAATGGAGGACTGCGGCGGCATGCTTCGGGACGACAAGAAGCTAAAAGCCGTAATTCCGGGTGGCTCAAGCGTCTATATCATGAACGCGGGCCAGATACTCGGCAAGAATGTAACGCTCGACTATGAAGGCTTGGTCGCTGCCGGATCAATGCTTGGCACCGGCGGGATGATGGTGATGGACGAAACGGTCGACATTATGGAATCGACCAAGAATCTGACGGAATTTTATCGTCATGAGTCATGCGGGTGGTGCACTCCTTGTCGCGAAGGCACCGACTGGCTTGTCAAGATCTTTAACCGTATCGCCGCAGGCGACGGCAGGCCCGAAGATGCCAAGCTTCTGCTCGACATCTGCGACAACATCGAGGGCAGGAGCTTTTGTCCGCTTGGCGACGCGGCAGCATGGCCGATCCAGAGTGCGATCAAACAGTTTCCCGGAGATTTTAAGAAATGGCTCGTCGATAACACTTCGACGAACGGTATCACGCCAAACATTTAGAGGATGATGCAAGACATTCGAAATGCAGCACTTAGGGCCGCGGCGACCATTGTTCTGGTCGCGGCTTGCTGCATCTCGGTCTTTGCACAGGGCAAGAATCCTATCATTCTTATACCCGGACTCACAGGTTCCGAACTTATTGACAAGACTTCAGGTGAGCGAGTCTGGTTCAAAGCGATCAAATCGAGCTCTGAGGACCTAAGGCTGCCTGTCACGTTAGATCCCTCCAAGGAGCGCGACAACATCATTCCCGGCGATGTGTTGAGGACGGTCAAGGTCGGCCCGATCTCCGTGACTGACGTCTACGGCGGCTTTATCCGTGCCATGCAGATGCGTGGCGGCTACGTCGAGGAGAGTTGGGAAACTCCGTCTGAGGATGGGGCCGGTGATTCGCTGTATGTGTATCCCTACGATTGGCGACTGGACAACGTCGAGAACGCACACCGGCTGATCTCAAAGGTCGAGGCCCTGAGAAAGAAATTGAAGGAGCCTGACCTCAAGTTCGATATCGTCGCTCACTCGATGGGCGGGATCATCGCCAGATACGCGGTAATGTACGGCACGGCAGACCTTCCTGCGGGAAATCGTAAGCCGCAGCCAACATGGGCGGGTGCCAAGTACTTCGAAAAAGTGATCCTGATGGGCACTCCCAATGAGGGCTCGGTCTCGTCGCTGTCGGCATTGGTAAACGGTTACTCTCTTGGCGGATTGAGGATCGACCTTCCCTTCCTCGAAGACACGTCCAGGTTCACGGTATTCACGATCCCGTCGGCATATCAACTACTGCCTGCCCCGGGTACGCTGAGAGTTTTGGATGACAAGCTGCGGCCTGTGCAGATGGATCTTTATGATCCTAAAAGCTGGTCAAAATACGATTGGGACACGATAAGCGCCAAGGAGTTTCCGTCACAGTTCAGTTTGGCTGAACGCAAGATCGCCCCGCAGTTCTTTGCAGCACAGCTTGCTCGTGCCAAGAAGCTTCACGAGGCCCTGGCGGTCGCTCCGTCGAAGGCAAGCGGGGTCTCGATCTATGTCGTAGGTGCCGACTGCAAAACGGCCCCCGACTCGATCGTGGTTTATCGCGACCGCGATTCCGAAGGCTGGAAGACGATCTTTAAGCCTAGAGGATTCACTAGGGCTGACGGCACAAAGGTGACCGAGGACGAGCTAAGAAAAGCGATGCTCACCGCCGGTGACGGCGTTGTAACCGTCCGTTCGCTCGAGGCGATCACCCAGGCAGAGATCGCCGGGGTCAGTTCGATACTCGACGGCGGTGCAGGAAAATTCATTTGCGAAGACCATTACAAGCTCGCGGCTAACTCGCGGGTGCAGGATTACATCCTTGGCGTGTTGGACAAGAAGCCCAACTCCGCCAGGGCCGACAACTAGAACCAGAGGTAGGAGAACTATGGGAAAAGGAGACAAGAGGACCCGGCGAGGCAAGATATTTGCCGGAAGCTTTGGTAAGGCAAGGCCGAAATACAAAGCCAAGGCATACGTTGCGGCGGTAGAAGAAAAACCGGCTAAGAAGACAAAGGCTAAGTCGTAGACGATCTCCGATGAAGTTCCCGGAATCGTTCGAAGCTGGTCCACATGCCGATCTGGCCAGGCTAGCGGGAGATTGGCATGGCACGACTAAAACGTGGTTCGAACCTGGCGTCCTGGCCGACGAGTCACCGATGACGGGAACGATAAGGCCGGTTTTGAATGGCCGTTTCCTGCTATACGAGTATTCAGGGAGCTTGCAGGGAAATGCGTTCGATGGTCTCGCGATCTTCGGATTTGACCTTGCGACAAACAAATTTCAGGCGGCTTGGGCGGACAGTTTTCATATGTCCACCGGAATTATGTTCTCGGAAGGCGAGCCTGCAGCAAAATTTAGCGTCTTAGGAAGTTATTTTGCGGGTAAGGGGCAGCCGAAATGGGGCTGGCGGACTGAGATCGATCGGTTGGACGATGACAACATTGTCATCACTGCCTACAACATCACGCCCGAGGGCGACGAGGCAAAAGCGACAGAGACGCGTTACACGCGAAAAGTTTGATGTCAGAACAGATAAAAGTAACCATCAATGAACAGGAGTTCGAGGTCGAAAAAGGCGCACGGCTCATAGACGTATGCCGCGAAAAGGGCTACGGCGTGCCGTCGTTCTGTTACTACAAGGACCTTGAACTGCAGGCTTCCTGCAGAATGTGCCTGGTGCGCATCGACAAGATGCCAAAGCTCCAGACGTCGTGCACGATATCCTGTACGGACGGCATGGTCGTCACTACCGCGAGCGAAGAGGTCGAAAAGGCCCAGCGTGCGATGGGTGAATTCCTGCTTGCAAACCACCCGCTCGACTGCCCCGTTTGCGACCGCGGCGGCGAGTGCGAACTCCAGGAAGTGATCTTCGACTGGGGCGATGTGGAGCAACGGTTCTCCGAGCGTAAGAATGTTGCTCCCGAGAAATATCTTTCGCCCATCATTGCCAACGATCCTCAACGGTGCATTCTCTGTAAGCGCTGCACTCGCGTCTGCAATGAGTGGATGGGCGAGGACGCGATCGAGGCTGGAAATCGTGGGGCAAATACGGTCATCGGCACTTACGGCGGCTGGCTCAATTGTTCTCAGTGCGGTAACTGCGTCGAGGTATGCCCGACCGGTACGCTGTTAGATGGTGTTTATCGTCACGAAACACGTCCCTGGGAGCTCGATCAGACGGTCTCGACCGACGTCTACAGTTCCGACGGCATGCAGATCTCGATCGGATCTCGCGGCGGCAAGGTCCATCGCATCGTCGCCCGCGACCGCTATGTCAACGGCCTGAATGGTGAGTTTCTTGACGTAAAGGCCCGCTTTGCACACGAGTTCATCGATCATCCTGACCGTATCAAGACCCCGCTGATCCGTTATTCGAAGGGCGGCAAGCTGATACCCGCGACCTGGGACGCCGCGATCAAATTCGCTGCCGATGGACTTAAGAATGCCGGAAATTCCGTCGGTGTTGTCGCAAGCCCCAGACTTACGAATGAAGCGGTCTTTACTCTGAAAAAGTTTGCGACGGATGCGGTCGGCTCTAATAATTTCGCGGTTTCGGACGCTCACGATCTCGCATCGGTATTCGACAATTTGAGCGTTCCACTCTGCACGCACAATGAGATCCGTCACGCCTCGACGATAGTATTGATCGGCGGCGAACCTGAAGAGGAACAAACATTTACGGCAAAACAGATCCGCCAGGCGGTTCAGAATGGCGGAGCAAAATTCATCTGCGTTAATGATACGCCGATCAATCTTTCGCGGCGTGCGACACAGTTTGTTCACGTTAACGCCGGCACGACGGATGCCTTCGCACTCTGTGCGGTCGATCCGTCATATGACGCGGCCGCGGCTGGGAAAATGGGCGTCGCCGCGAGCGAGATCGACGCCGTGCGAAAGGCTATCCTCGAAACACAGGGCGACGTTATCATTATGCTCGGCGCCGAACTGTCGTCGGATGCCCAAGCCGTAATCGCCGCAAACGCCGCGAGCCTGGCCGGCGAGGGACGCCGCGTTCTGCTGCATCCGCTTGCAAAATACAACAACTCGGTCGGAGCACACGATATGACAGCGGGCCGCAAGGCGGTCGCTGATGTCGTCAAGGGTTCGAAGTCATTGCTTATCGGCGGCAGCCTGCAGGATGCCAGCATACTGTCGGGCAAGGATTTTGTCGTGGTGCAGGAGTTGTTCCTGACCGAGACGGCCGAATATGCGGATGTGATCTTCCCCGCGGCGAGCTTTGCCGAGGTCGATGGGACATTCACGAATAACGCCGGCAACGTCCAGCGTGTACGCAAGGCCATCGATCCGCTTCACCAATCAAAGCCTGACTGGATGATCACCGCCTCGATAGCTCGAGAAATGGGGGTTGAGATCGCGGCTGAATGGTCGGCGTCAGCGATATTCAGATCAATTGCGGACACCGTCCCGGCGTACGAGGGACTTCGGTATCCAGCGATGAAGGACGAGTTGCACCCGGTTCACGCTAAGTATGAGATCAAGGCCGGACCTGACGTCTCTGCACGGATCGATGCATTAAAGAGCGCGGTCGAAAAGATGTCCGGCTCGGAGAAGGTGACCGCCGTGCCTAAGGTCGGGCACAAACTTCATCGCCTGACGACCATGACGAGCAAGACGCCGCAGTTCCATCTGCTGGCACATGGCAATCCGAAGCCCGAGAATCTGCTCGTATCGCCGCTCGCACAGTTCAATTTGGACGGTACGCCGCGTGAGGACGCCGCCGAGGCCGCCGCAGTCGGTGCGGCAGACAGGAGCGTGCCCGGAAAATAGTTTTATGGAAGCAGTTCTGAAAACCGCATTCCCGTATATCGTGATCACCGCCGGAGCGCTGATGGCGTTCCAGATCGTATTGATGATCGTCGCGTACACGGTGCTCGCCGAACGCAAGGTGCTCGGCTGGATGCAGGGCCGGCTTGGCCCGAATCGTGTCGGTCCGTGGGGCGTACTTCAGCCTTTTGCCGATCTCCTCAAGTTCATCTTTAAGGAAGACCTAACGCCGGATAAATCGACGAAATTCGTCTATTTCCTTGCACCATTGGTCGCCCTGACATGTGCACTGATGCCGATGGTCGTGTATCCATTCGGCCCGGCGATCACATCGGTCGATTGGACATTTCTGCCCTTCGGTCTGGGCGAGGGCGTGAAAGCGTTGCCGCTGACCATCGCGAGGATAGATGTTGGCGTCCTATTCGTGCTGGGAATTACGTCGGTCGGCGTATACGGCATCGCCTTGGCCGGCTGGTCGTCGAACAGCAAGTACTCGCTTATGGGCGGCCTTCGCTCATCGGCGCAGATGATCTCATACGAATTGGCGATGGGAGCCTCGGTCATCGGTGTTGTAATGCTCGCCGGCACGCTCGACCTCAACGGCATCATTTATGCCCAGCAGCAGTCGCCGTTTCGCTGGTTCATTATTCCGCAGATCATCGGTTTCTTTGTGTTCCTGATCTCGGCATTTGCCGAGACGAACCGCGTGCCTTTTGACCTGCCCGAGGCCGAGACCGAACTCGTCGCCGGTTTTCATACGGAATATTCGGCACTGAAATTCGCACTCTTCTTTATGGCCGAGTACGTGAATATGTTCACCGTCTCGGTAATGTGCACCGTGCTTTTCCTCGGCGGCTGGTATGTTCCGGGCCTGAGCCATGTGTTCGAGGTCGGCTCGGTGCCATATGCGTTGGTCAGCCATTTTGCTTTCATAGCAAAGATCTGCGGCTTCCTGTTCCTTTACATCTGGGTCAGGGCGACGCTGCCGCGTTTCCGCTTTGACCAACTGATGAATTTCGGCTGGAAGTTCCTGCTTCCGGTCGCGTTGGCGAATGTAATTTTGACGATCATCGTCGTGTTCTTTGTGAATAGGTAATTTATGGTTGGGACAGCCCTATTCTTTTTGTTTGCAGGATTTGCGATCATGTGCGCCATTTCGATGGTGTACCACAAGAATCCGCTCTATAGTGCGATCTCGCTGGTCGGCGTGTTCATTGCCTTGTCGTGCATCTATATCACGCTCGCGGCGCCGTTCATCGCGGCCGTGCAGATCCTGATCTATGCCGGTGCGATCATGGTTTTGGTCGTCTTCGTGATCATGCTTTTGAATCTCGACGATGATACGCAGCAGAACCGCCTGCGCTATCTCTACGCGATCGGCGGCGGCCTTGGCGTTGTCCTGCTGGCGCAAACGCTGTTTGTATTTTACGCGGTACTCAGGGCCCCGAATCAGGCTGTCGATCCGAATACGACCGCCGGCAAGACAATGGATATCGGCCGGGCGATGTACACGGAATATCTTCTGCCGGTCGAGATCGTCGGCGTACTGTTGATGATGGCGATCATCGGTTCGGTAATGATGGCCAGGCGTTTGAGCCAGCCGCAGCTTGAGCTGGTCGTCGAACACGAATTGGAGGAGCGACACGAGGAAGATGAAATGCATGAACCTCGTATCTCGTTCTAAGTAAAAGTTATGGAACCGAATCTCGCCGCTTATTTGGCACTATCGGGAATCTTATTTACCATCGGCTGCGTCGGAGTGATTTTCAAGCGCAACGCGATCGGGATGTTCATGTGCATCGAGCTTATGCTCAACGCAGTTAACCTCACGTTCGTGTCATTCTCGCGATATTACAGCGACACGACCGGCCAGTTGTTTGTATTCATGGTAATGGCGGTCGCCGCGTGCGAAGCCGCCGTGGGCCTCGGCATCATCATCGCGTTCTTCCGTAACAAACAGTCGGTTGACGTCGACGACGCCAGCATGTTGAGGAATTAGTCACGTAATGACTGAAAATAACCTTTTAAGTCTGATCATTTTTGCCCCTCTGATCGGTGCTGCCATTAACTGGCTGATCGGCGGCAAATTGAAGAATGAGGCGTTCAGCGGCCTCGTCGCTTGCGGCTCGATCGCGGTGTCGACCGTCGTTGCTTTTTATATCGCGTTCGTCGCTAATGGCGGTGCTCTCTTCATCGACAAACCTGTCCTCGACCAGATCTGGACGTGGATCCAGGTCGGCAATTTCCGAGCCGATTTTGGCTTGGGTATGGACCGTCTGAGCGGCGTTTACGCGTGTTTTATTACGTTCGTCGGCTTGTTGATCCACATCTTCGCCACGGGCTATATGCACGGGGATAAAGGGTTCTATCGCTTTTTCGCGTATTTGAACCTTTTCATGTTCTCGATGCTGACGTTGGTACTTGCCGACAACTATCTCCTGATGTTCGTCGGCTGGGAGGGCGTTGGCCTGTGTTCTTACCTGCTGATCGGCTATTACATCAAAAAGGACGAAGCCCGAAAGGCGGCAAAGAAAGCCTTCGTGATGAACCGCATCGGCGACTGGGGCGTGCTGATCGGGATGTTTCTGATCTTTTCGCTCACCGGCTCGATCTCATTCTTTGATAAGACGGTTGACGGCGTTCAGGTACACAGCGTATTCAGCTACGTTCTCGAGCATATGTCGGCCGAGCCGTTCACCTGGGGTGCGATCATTGCGGGCGGACTGACTTCCGCGGGCGTGCTGCTCTTTGTCGGTGCTACCGGCAAATCGGCGCAGATACCGCTGCTCACATGGCTGCCTGACGCAATGGCCGGCCCGACGCCTGTCTCTGCTCTGATCCACGCTGCCACGATGGTCACTGCTGGTGTTTACCTCGTCGTCCGTTCGAACGCGATCTACCAGCTTTCCCCGACCGCGATGTGGATCATTGCCGTGATCGGCGCGGCAACCGCTATATTCGCCGCCTCGATCGCCATCGCACAAAACGATATTAAAAAGGTTCTCGCCTACTCGACCGTCTCGCAGCTCGGATTTATGTTCCTTGCAGCGGGCGTCGGGGCATTTGTCGTGGCGATCTTTCACGTGATGACGCACGCCTTCTTCAAGGCTCTTCTCTTCCTCGGCTCGGGCTCTGTCATTCACGGCATGCACCACGAACAGGACATGCGCAAGATGGGCAATCTTAAGAAGTACATGCCCATTACCTTCATCACGATGGCAATGGGATGGCTCGCTATCTGCGGCATCCCGATCTGGGCGGGCTTCTTCTCTAAGGACGAGATCCTATACAAGACCTTTGCGACCGACCGATATTTCCCGGCCGGAGCGTTCCCCGGCGAGGAATTCCTCTGGGGCATCGCCGTATTTACGGCGATCCTGACGGCGGTATATATGACCCGAATGATGGTCATGACCTTCTGGGGCGAAGAGCGGTTCCACCATCAGCTCGAAGGTGAACACGGCCACGCCGATGCTCATGCTGACGATCACGGTGGCAACACGGCTGACGATGACGACGAGCATCACGCTCTGCCGGCAGACTTCAAGCCGCATGAATCGCCGTGGGTAATGACGGTCCCGCTCATTATTCTGGCGTTCCTGTCGACTGTGGGCGGCCTGGTCGGCGTACCGTACGCAATGAGTTCCCTTGTCGGAATTAAGGAGGCGAATGCATTCGAGCATGTACTCGAACCTGTCGTCGCCGAGACCGAAATGCCGACCGCGGTCGCTGCCCGCGAGGCCGCAAAATCGCACGAGCCGGCCGTCGTCCAAAAGGAACGGCTTCTTGCCGGGCTTTCCGTCGTGATGGCGATAGTCGGCATTGCGATCGGCTGGTTCGCGTTTCGCAGCAACCCGCTTCGCAAGATGCCCAAGATCCTCGAGGAGAAATGGCGGCTCGACGAGCTTTACAACGGCTACATTGTTGATCCGATCACAAATCTCTCGACAAAAGGGCTGTGGAAAGGATTTGATGTCGGCTTCATCGACGGCATCGTCAACGGCATTGGCAATTTTGTGATGGAGGCCGGCAACGCGGTCCGCTCGATCCAGGTCGGATTCGTGCGGTCTTACGCCGCGATCATCGTGCTCGGCGCCCTTGCTGTGCTTGGATATTTTATTTACTACGGGTTGAAGCTCGTAGGCTAGATCGTCGATCGACGAACAGATCATGGATTTCATCAACGAAAACCTACTAACCATTTTGATCCTGCTGCCGGTAGTCGGTGCTGTACTGACGCTTGCTCACCAGATGTTTTGGAAGCAGGAAGGCCAACTAAAATGGCTCACGCTCGGATTTACAACGCTGAATTTTCTGGTCTCGCTGGCCCTCTTCTCAAAGTCGGCGGCGGCCGGCCCTGGTGGGTTCTTTTTTGAAAAGAACATCCCGTGGATCAGCGCGATAAATACGAACTATCACATCGGCGTCGACGGGCTCAGCTTTTGGCTTGTGATCCTGACAACGTTCATAATGCCGATCTCGGTCATCTCTACATGGCATGCGGTCGAAAAACGGGCAACAGCATTCTACGTTTTCCTGCTGCTGCTCGAGTCGGCGATGATCGGTGTTTTTGTTTCGCTCGATCTGCTCGTCTTTTACCTGTTTTTCGAAGCGTCGCTTGTACCGATGTTCTTCCTGATCGGTATCTGGGGCGGCGATAATCGCATTTACGCGGCAGTCAAGTTCTTTATTTTCACTGCCTTAGGCAGCCTGCTGATGCTGGTCGCGATAATCGCGCTGTTCTTCATCTATGCCGACCAGACAGGCCTCGGCGGCTCGTTCGATTTTGTATCGATCCTGGCGGCAATGAAGTCCGGCAATCTGGTACTCGCTCCCCAGGCTGGCATGCTGCTCTTCCTCGCGTTTGCTATCGCGTTTGCGATCAAGGTGCCGCTCTTCCCGTTCCATACATGGCTGCCCGACGCACATACCGAGGCACCGACGGCAGGTTCTGTGATCCTCGCGGCTGTCCTGCTCAAGATGGGAACGTATGGCTTGATGCGGTTCAATTTCGCATTATTCCCCGACCAGGCACGTGAGACCGCATGGATCTTCATTACCCTTGCGATC
>CAZJFB010000034.1:29350-33585 GCA_964545145.1 uncultured Chloracidobacterium sp.
AAGATCACCGATTTCGGCGGCCTCGCCAACGTAATGCCGATCTATGCGACCGTATTCGTTTTCACGGTCCTCTCGTCGGTCGGCCTGCCGTTCCTTAACGGTTTCGTCGGCGAGTTCCTGATCATGGTCGGGATGTTCAAGTCGCAGGTCCTCAGTGTGACCACGACGGTCAATTGGAATTACATAGCTACGATGCTTGCCGGCACGGGCGTTATCTTCGCAGCGGTTTACCTGCTCTGGATGGTCCAGCGTGTATTCTTTGGCAAGGTCACAAATGAGAAGAACAAGGTCCTCGCCGACCTGAGCTGGCGTGAGATCGGCCTGATGGTGCCGCTGATGATACTTATGGTCTATATGGGCGTGTATCCGAAGCCGTTCCTCGCCCGCAGCGAGCCTGTGGTCAAAGCACTTCAGGAGCGTGTAATGCATCAGGCCGGCGGCAGCGTCGAGCATGCCGAGACGCAACCGGCAAAAGAGACGCCGAAGGCCGAACATTGATCTGATGCGGTTTATTGCTCTTTGCATTATTGTTCTCGGTTCTTTTTCGTGGGTAAATTCGCAGACCTTCTACGGATCTACCGACATCAAGGCCTTTCGCGAAGGACGCGATAAGGAATTTCGCAATAAGAAAGAGTCGCCGTTGAAAGAAGAGGACTTCGCAACGTTCACCGGGCTTAATTACTATCCCGTGGATGCAAAGTTCAGGATAAAGGCGATCTTTACGAGGACACCGAGCGAGAAATACTTTCAGATGCCGACATCGTCCGGTATCACGAAGAAATTCGTTAAGTTCGGTATTTTGAAATTTAAGATCGACGGCGTCGAACAAACGCTCAGCGTGTATCAGATGGACAAGGATGTCCTGGCGAAATTTCCTGAGTACGCCGATCTGCTCTTCGTCCCTTTCCGCGACGCGACCAATAAGGCCGAGACGTACGGCGGCGGACGATACATTGACATTAAACGGCCGATGGGCAAGACCATGATACTGGATTTTAACGCTGCCTATAATCCGAACTGTGCATACGGCAGCGATAGGTACAATTGCCCGATCCCGCCGCGTGAGAACACGCTCGCTGCCGCGATCTCCGCGGGTGAGAAACGATATGCGTATTCCGGCTATGACAAGGTGCACTAGGAGCCGGGCTTAAGAGACAGAAATGAACACGTTTTTTCTAGCAGAACTAACTCGCCCCGACGCGAATGTCACGATCATTCTTCCTGAGATGGTCGTGGCGATCGCGGGTGTTGTCGTCATGCTCTACGACAGCTTTTTCCCCAAACAGCGAACCGTTTCGGGCGTGATCTCGATCGCCGGGCTCGTGCTCTCGGGCATCCTGCTTGCCAATATGTGGAGCAGCGGCTACCCCGCGACGGCATGGAACGGGATGATCGCTCACGACAGCCTGCGTCTCAGCTTCTCATTCGTGTTCCTCTTTGTGTCGGCGATGACCGTGCTGATCTCGACCGTTTGGGTAGATCGTGAAAAGGTCCCGGCGGGCGAATACCACTCGCTGCTGCTGTTCGCGACTTTCGGAATGATGATGATGTCGGCCGGCAACGACCTGGTCATCATTTTCCTCGGCCTGGAAACGCTATCGATCGCGACCTATGTAATGGCTGGCCTTCGCCGGACCGACCTCAGATCAAACGAGTCGGCGATGAAGTACTTCATTCTGGGCTCGTTCGCCTCTGCCTTCCTTCTCTACGGAATGGCATTGATATATGGAGCGACGGGCTCGACCGACCTCACGCAGATCGCCGAACGGATGGCCGCCCCGAATTTCCCCGCCCTTATGCTGGCGGGCGGAGCAATGATGGTCATCGGTTTTGGCTTTAAGATCGCGATGGCTCCATTTCACGTCTGGACACCGGACGTGTACGAAGGTGCCCCGTCACCGATCACCGGCTTTATGGCCGCGGGCCCCAAGGCCGCGGCGTTTGCCTCGTTCCTTCGTGTATTTGTGCTGGGATTCCCGCTTCTCGCGGGCGTTCCGGCATCGGCATATCTTCACCAGTCGTGGACATCCGCCCTTGCGGTACTGGCAATGCTAACCATTATCGTTGGCAACGTCGCCGCGATCATGCAGACCAACGTCAAGCGAATGCTGGCGTATTCGTCGATCGCCCATGCTGGCTACGCCCTGGTAGGGTTCATCGGCGCGGGAATGGCGAAGTCAACCGCCGCACGCGACGAGGCGATCGCCTCTGTCGCCTTCTATATGCTTACCTACGCGGTGACCAATATGGGAGCCTTTGCGATCGTAACTCTGCTGGCTGAGAAGAATGACCGCCGCACGGAGTTTGAGGATTATAACGGCATCGGGTTCAAGTCGCCGGTACTGGCGTTCTCTTTATCGCTTTTTATGCTCTCGCTGCTCGGCCTGCCGCTGACCGCCGGCTTTATGGGCAAGGTCCTCGTGTTCAGTTCCGCTCTCGGCACCGCGAACGTGCTCGTTACATCCCTTGTGGTCGTTGCCGTTCTTGGCTCCGCGATCTCGGCGTACTATTACCTGCGGCTGATCGTCGTTATGTTCTTCCGTGAGCGAACGACCGAGTGGTCCGCACCGGCCATTCCGGCAGCGTTGGGTGCCGTAATGGTGATCACAGTGATCGGCGTGTTGTACTTCGGCCTGTTCAGCAACTCGATCATTCAGCGATTCTCGGCATCGCCCGCCGCGGCAGTGATGCAGGCAGAAAAGTAAATTCACATTAGCAATAGATGAATATCGCCGCTGAGATCAGCGCTTCACTCGCGGACGACTGGCTTCCTGCGATCTATGAGAACAAAGTGCGTTCTCAGCGGACGCGTGCCTTCAAGATCGAGGTCCCAAAGCGCGAGAATGGCCCGGAGATACAGTACACACTGCTCGGCATCGAACTAAAGGTTGGCCGCCGCCGGTTCTCATGCCCCGACCTCGCGACCGCCAGATACCTCAGGATATTTGCCCGCATCGGCTGTCGCGAATTCGCGATCCCCTACGACATCACAAAGATCTCAGGTATAGCGGACGAGCTTGAAACCTCTTGGCAGCGTGCCCTTTTGATGGTTGAGAAACTCGCCCGGGGCGGCGACGCGGCACGTGCCCGCACCGATCTGATCAAGGCGATCCGGGACGAGATCACAAAGATCGGCCCCGGCGAACCGATGCCGCTATTTGACCGCGAAACGCGGCAGCGAACGGATCAGGTCTGACCAATACGGGCCAACGCCTTTACCTGGCCGCTATCGGTGATATAATTACAAGGTTGCGAACGCCTCGCGTGCGTAATTATGTTCTGAGACCTTATGTTTGACGCAGTGGCAAAAGTAGCGGAGGCGGAAAACCTGCCTTTCCCTTACAACAAAAGCACCTATTGCCGGTACGAGCCGATCGAAAAGAAGATCGACTATGCCAAGGTGCTGATCGTCAACGACCTGCTGCGCTACGAATCTGACCTCTCGCCGCTCGCGTTCACCGACTGGAACGGTTCGATCAAATCCAGGCTCGACTTTGAGAACAAGGTCTCGGCGATGGCATGCAACAACATCGCTAACAATGTGATCCGCCTGGTCAAAAATCCCAAGACGATGACCGTTCACCTCTCTGAGGTCGCCGACGCCGCCGAGCAGTTTCGGCCCGACGCGATCGTCATGAGCGGCACCTATGCGGATTTTGACTATTACAATCCCGACCATCTTGCGGCTTTCGCCAAATTCGTTCGCAAGACAAAGATCCCGATCCTCGCTATCTGCGGAGCTCACCAGTTGGTCGCGTACTCGTTCGGAGCAAAGCTCAAGACGCTCGACGACCTCGAACTCTCGGCAAAGCGTGAGAATCGCGTGGTCGAGTACCAGTACCGATTTGTAAAGATAGTTGATAAGAGCGACGCGATCTTCGACGGCAACGACGATAAGCGTTCGGGCGTCTGGCAGGACTATACCAAAGAGGACGACATCCTGCGTGTCTGGCAAAATCACGGCGTACAGGTCGACGGCGTGCCTGACGGATTTAAGCTGCTCGCGACCTCATACCTCTGCAAGAACCAGATGATGGTCAAGCGTTCGGAAGGCCAACTCATCTATTGTGTTCAGTTTCACCTCGAAAAGTCGTTTGAGGACTGGTCCACAAACCCGACACGCTGGGAACACCCCAACGAAAGCCGTGACGGCCGCATCCTGTTTGAGAACTTTCTCCGCCTCGCACTCGAGCGACACGAGATCTCGGCATCCTAACCTCTTTACTTGCAACAAC
>CAZJFB010000035.1:0-20665 GCA_964545145.1 uncultured Chloracidobacterium sp.
ATTTTTGCGAAAATGCAAAAATACTGAGGAAATTGCAATGTTTATGCGAAAAAACAATTGAACATTGAAAATGGCGAAAAATGATACATAAACCGTTATGTCTCAATAAGATAGGTGTTCAATCGGCGATCGAACGGTCGGACATTGTCCGGACACTGTCCGACACTTGTCCGGACAAACGGCTTACAGGTAAAAAAGTGGAGATGGAAAGGTCGAGGATTGTTTGCCATTCGTGGTTCCGAGGACTATCCTTATAGTTTTGGATTACCTTGGAGGAAATCAATGATAGAGAAAGGCGTGGAGATAGCTCCCGCAGAAGGGAAACTTGGTATCTTGCTCGTCGGCCTCGGTGCCGTCAGCACGACGTTGGTCGCCGGTGTCGAAGCAGTACGACGCGGCATTTCGCAGCCCGTAGGCAGCCTCACGCAGATGGGCACGATCCGTCTGGGCAAGCGGACTGACAACCGTTCGCCGCTCATAAAGGATTTTGTGCCGCTCGCCGACCTTAACGATGTTGTTTTCGGCGCGTGGGATATCTTCCACGACAGCGCCTATGACGCCGCGATGAACGCCGGCGTGCTCGACAAAGACCTGTTGAATCAGCTTTCTGAGCCGCTTTCGTCGCTCAAGCCGATGGCGGCCGTCTTTGAGCAGAACTACGTCAAGCGAATCCACGGCGAGAACGTAAAGACCGGCAAGAACAAGATGGACTTGGCGGAACAGCTGATCGCTGACATCGCTAAGTTCAAGTCTGACAATAATTGCTCGCGTCTTGTGATGGTCTGGGCAGCTTCGACCGAGATCTATATCGAGGAGTCGGCGATCCACTCGTCGCTCGAGGCGCTTGAAAAGGCGATGTACGACAACGATCCGTTCATTGCCCCGTCGATGATCTACGCGTACGCGGCGTTGAAATCGGGCGTGCCGTTCGCAAACGGTGCACCGAACCTGACGGTCGATATTCCGGCACTCGTCGAGCTTGCCGACAAGACCGGCATGCCGATCTGCGGCAAGGATTTCAAGACCGGCCAGACACTGATGAAGACGATCCTGGCTCCGGGCCTGAAATCGCGAATGCTCGGACTCGACGGCTGGTATTCGACGAACATCCTCGGCAATCGCGACGGCGAAGTACTCGACGATCCAGAGAATTTCAAGTCGAAAGAAGTTTCGAAGCTTTCGGTTCTGGAGCACATCTTCCAGCCCGAGGTATATCCTGACCTTTACGGCGATTTCTCGCACGTTGTCCGCATCAACTATTATCCGCCCCGCGGAGATAACAAAGAGGGTTGGGACAACATCGACATCTTTGGCTGGCTCGGCTACAAGATGCAGATCAAGATCGACTTCCTTTGCCGCGACTCGATCCTGGCGGCGCCGCTGGCACTCGACCTGGCGTTGTTCATGGACCTCGCACAGCGTGCCGGCATGAAGGGCGTTCAGGAATGGCTGTCCTTCTACTTCAAGGCGCCGCAGACGGCTCCTGGACTGTATCCCGAGCACGATATCTTCATCCAGTTGATGAAGCTGAAGAACACGCTTCGCCATATGCGCGGCGAAGAACTTATCACGCATTTGGGATTGGAATATTACGATTAAGCAGGTGCTTTTTGTGTTCTGACGGGTCGCCGATACAAATAATGTGTCGGCGATTCCACTTTTCGGCGGTTTTCTGTTAAATTCCTGTTGCGCATATTTTTGAATGTGTGCTAATTGTAAGATTGAAGCGGGCCTTCATACCCGTAGCGATCTATCTGGACGTGACCCTTCCACGTACCGAAGTCCAGCCAACGATACATCTTTTGAAATCATCATTATTGACGACATTCTTGCCGTCGCGATAAGAGGCAAGTTTGAGACGGGACAAACGTTCTAGCAGATGAGGAACCAGGTTCCTCGAGAAGGAAGAAGATGAAACAGGACACGGCCAAAAAGAAAGAATCAACGGAAAAAGGCATCTTGCTCGACCCGGAGCGTAAGAGTCCGCGGGCGGCTGAGTTTGAAGACAAACTCTCCGCACTGATCGTCGGTCAGGAACGTGCGGTCCGCCGTATGAGCGGCCTATTTCAGATCTACCTCGCCGGGATGAACAACCCGTCGCGGCCGATAGGCACGATGCTTTTCCTCGGGCCGACCGGTTCGGGCAAGACCCGCGTGGTCGAAGCTGCTTCCGACGTGCTTCTTGCCGATCCGCACGCCGTCGTCAAGATCGACTGTGCTGAGTTTCAACATTCACACGAGATCGCCAAGCTTATCGGCTCGCCTCCGGGATATCTGGGACACCGCGAGACCTCGCCGATGTTGACGCAGGAGAATCTCGATAAGGCTCATACCGATGATACAAAGCTGACCTTTGTGCTTTTTGACGAGATCGAAAAGGCGTCGGATTCGCTTTGGCAGCTTCTGTTGGGAATCCTGGACAAGGCGACGTTGACGCTCGGCGACAATCGCCGCGTCGATTTCTCGAAGACGATCGTTATCATGACGTCCAATCTCGGTGCCCGCGAGATGTCTGAAATGATCTCCGGCGGCATCGGATTTGCTCCGACCAAGACCGACGCTAAGAAGGAAGATAACGAGATCGATACGAAGATCTACCGCACCGCTCTCGAAGCTGCGAAACGTAAATTCTCGCCGGAATTTATGAATCGAATCGACAAGGTCGTCGTCTTCCGCAGCCTAAAAGAACACCACCTGCGGCAGATACTCGACATCGAGCTTACGGCCGTTCAGAATCGCATTACCGAGTCTGCGGGGACCAAATTCGTCTTTGAATGCTCAGATGCGGCGAAGGAATTCTTGCTCGGCGAGGGCATCGATCTCAAGTACGGTGCTCGCCACCTCAAGCGAGCGATCGAGCGATTCCTTGTTTATCCGCTATCGAACCTGGTCGCGACCGAACAGGTCGAGACGGGAGACTTTGTGATCGTCGATTACGACGGCGAACGCGACGTGCTCACATTCTTGAAGCAGGCCGGTAAACTCATCGTCGCCGATACTCAGGATGCACGAGACGAGGATGACGCACCGCTCGTCAGCGCAGACGGTGTCGGCCTGCCATTACCGGCTGCCTCGGCCGCTCCTGTAATGAGCAAATCGAAAGGCGAGGACCCGCGCGAAGGTTAAATAAAAACAGTTTGAGTATCCGGAATAGGGAACCGAGCTTCGGTTCCCTTTATTTGTGCCACCCGAGCGAACGCTCAACAGCATCGTGCCAACGACTCATCAGCGTATCGGCCGCCGTCTCGCTGATCGACGGATTGAATGTGCGGTCACTCTGCCAGTGCCGTGCCAGATCGTCCGTGCCGGCCCAGAATCCGGACGCAAGGCCTGCAAGGTACGCCGCTCCGAGGGCGGTCGTCTCGGCGGTCTTTGACCTGACGACCGGTATCTGCAAAATGTCCGCTTGAAATTGAAGCATCGCGTCGTTTGCGGTCGCACCGCCGTCAACGCGAAGTTCGGTAAGTGACGAGTGCGAATCGCCATTCATCGCTGACAGCAGGTCGGCGGTTTGGAAGGCGATAGACTCGACCGCGGCCCGCGCAATGTGAGCTCTGCCCGTACCGCGCGTAAGTCCGATGATCATACCTCGGGCATCCTGGTCCCAATATGGTGTGCCGAGGCCGGCGAACGCCGGCACGAAATATACCCCGCCATTATCTACGACAGCCTCTGCAAGCACCTCGACGTCCGATGAACTCTCGATAATGCCAAGCGAATCGCGGAGCCACTGGATCACGGCCCCGCCGATAAAGACGCTGCCCTCGAGAGCATACTCGGTCTTGCCGCCAATCTGCCAGCCAACGGTCGTTAACAGTCTGTTCTTTGACGGAACCGGACGCTCGCCCGTGTTCTGCAGCATGAAGCAGCCTGTGCCGTATGTGTTCTTGGCAGCTCCGGCGTTAAAGCAGGCCTGCCCGAACAAGGCCGCCTGCTGATCGCCCGCGATACCGCCGATCTGAATCCCCCGAAGAGGTCCCGGCGACGCTATTTCGCCAAACAGTTCAGATGAAGAGCGAACCTCGGGCAGCAACACATATGGAATATCGAATATGTATAACAGCTCGCGGTCCCACTGCAGGGTATTGATATTAAAGAGCATTGTCCGCGATGCGTTTGACGGGTCTGTGATGTGCAGCCCGCCCTCTGTGAGCCGCCATACAAGCCAAGTGTCCACCGTGCCGAACGCAAGTTCGCCATTCTCAGCTCGGCGTCGGGCGTCCGGAATGTTATCCAGCAGCCACTTGATCTTGCTCGCCGAAAAATAGGCATCGACCTCGAGGCCGGTGCGTTCACGGATCATATCGGCGTGGCCGCGACGTATTTCGTTACAGATATCAGCGGTCCGGCGGTCCTGCCACACGATGGCATTGTGTATGGGCTCTCCGGTCCTGCGGTCCCAAATGATCGTGGTCTCGCGCTGATTGGTTATTCCCCCAGCGGCGATATCGGCGGCGGCAAGTCCCGCCTTGTCCAGGGCGTCAGCGGCAGTGTCTATCTGCGATATCCAGATCTCCTCCGGGTCGTGCTCGACCCAACCGGCCTTAGGATAGATCTGCCGGTATTCCTTCTGCCCGACCGAGACAACATTGCCTTCGTGATCGAAAATGATCGACCGGCTGCTGGTCGTGCCCTGATCTAACGCGAGAATATATGACATATGTGTTAGCGAATATGTGTGAGAGGTCAGATGTTGTCTAGTGCCTGTGTAATATCCTCGATCAGGTCGTTAACATCCTCGACGCCGACAGACAAGCGGATCAGGCCGTCACTGATGCCTGCCGCGAGCCTTTGCTCTCGCGAGAGAGTCGCGTGCGTCATCGATGCTGAGTGCTGCAAGATCGTCTCGACGCCACCAAGGGATGTTGCGAGCGTACATAGCCTGACAGCATTCGCGAACGCCTTGCCCCGCTCTACAGTGCCGAGATCGAGGCCGATCATTCCGCCGTAGCCGCCGGGCATCTGCCTTGCAGCGATCTCGTGATTCGGGTGAGACTCCAGGCCGGGGTAGAATACAGCCTCGACGTTCGGATGGTCACCCAACATATTTGCGATAGCGAATGCGTTAGAATTATGCCGCTCCATTCGGAGAGCAAGTGTCTTGATCCCACGCAGCACCAGCCACGCGACCTCCGGTGCGATATTACCGCCGTAGTACTTATTCGGCCCATGTCGGGCAGCATCTACGACCTCGCGGCTCCCAACGATCACGCCAGCGGTCAGATCGCTGTGCCCGCCGAGGTATTTGGTCGCACTGTGGATAACCGCGTCGGCACCGAGTTCGAGCGGCCGTTGATTGAAAGGCGTGGCGAACGTATTGTCGACAACCGTCGTGATGCCGTTCGCCCGGGCTATGGATGCAGCCGCCTCGATATCGGTGATCAAGACCAACGGGTTGGTCGGTGTCTCTACCCAGAATAGTTTCGTGTTCGGCCGTATCGCGTCGCGATAGTTGTTCGCATTTGTAGCGTCGACAAAAGTCGTATCAATGCCAAATTGTTCTTTAATGTGGTGGAGGAAGTTAGTTGTCGTCGAATACATCGACCGCGGTGCCACAATGTGTTCGCCGCTTTTGACCAGCGTGAAGACCGCGGCCGATACGGCCGCCATCCCCGAAGCTAGTGCGAGAGCCTGCTCGCCATTTTCCAGATCGGCCATCGCAGTTTCGAGGGCACGCTGCGTCGGATTGCCGAGCCGCCCGTAATAGTAACCATCCTTTTCTTCATTGTGGATCGCCGCGGCCTCATCTGCGTCAGGGAATGCATACACCGATGCGGGATAGATCGGTACCGAGAGTGCTCCATAGTGGCTCGAGTGATCGTCGCCGGCGTGGACCGACTTGGTATTAATGGACCGTTTGCTCATTAGGTGCTCTCCGTTGATATTTCGCTAATCGTAATCGAGTAGACAGGCCAAACGCAATCGTACACGCCCGTTTGCCGAATGAGGGCTCCGATGATAATACGACTTGACCATACATATATGAGATGAGTAATATGAAGGCACAGCGAGGAGATGACATATGCATGAGACGGAATATAAACAGCTCGAAGCCCTCTTTCTTGCTCTCGGCGACAAGACGCGCCTTAAACTGCTCGGCCTGATGGCCGACGGGCCGGTCGCTGTAGGATATCTGGCGGAGAGTCTTGGCGAGAGCCAACCCAAGGTCTCCCGTCATCTGGCGTACCTCAGGAACGCGGGGCTGGCGAACACCCGTCGAGACGGCAAGCGGATCTATTACGGCATCGCGTATCCTGATAATGCCGTGATCAGGGGTATTTTGGACAATATTGTCCGCTCTGTCTCCGGGCATGGATTACGCCGGGAAGAGGGCCTGTCCACCCGCGATATGCATCCGGTCGACAAATCCGTCGGGTCCGACACTGACATATATGAATATGCGGATGTGAATGAGGTGGAAGTCCATCATCCCAGGGAATGGGATGAATCCATGGAAGATCCGATCCCAAAAGAGGAGATGGAGATATTCTTATTGTGAAGAAGCGGCAGCCTCGCTCTTGTAAGGGCAATGCCGGCACTTGTTGTCGCAGCAATATCCGCGATTAAGCAGGTAACGTCTGGTCATTACCATCAGTCCGTCTTCGAAATAAAAGTCAAGCCCCTCGACAAACGTCCGGTTCTCGTCCGCCTCGACAGCTCCGTCATTTTGCATATATCGCCAAAAACTCCTTGTTTCCTTCAGCCCCAAGTATCGGAGACTCGATCAGCCCCGAGGGCGTGAGGCCAAGACGCACGGCAAAATCATTGATCTCGCCCACGACCCTTTCGTGCTTTTCCGGTTCGCGAACTATCCCACCCTTACCGACCTCGCCACGCCCAACCTCGAATTGCGGTTTGATCAGCACGATCAGGCGTCCGGTTGCCTTGAGCAGCGAGATTATCGCCGGGATCACCTTGGTGACCGAGATAAACGAGAGGTCCATTACCGCCAAGTCATACTGTCGGCCGACATCGTCAGGCTTTAGATCTCGAGCATTTGTCCTCTCTCTCACCTCGACGCGTTCGTCGCTGCGAAGGCTCCAGACGAGTTGGTTAGTTCCGCTGTCAATGCACGTGACATGTCTGGCGCCATGCTGCAAAAGGCAATCGGTGAAACCGCCCGTTGACGAGCCGACATCGATGCAATCGAGGCCCGTCACGTCGATACCGAATTCGCGAAGAGCGGCTTCCAGCTTAAGGCCGCCGCGGCCGACATATCTGGTTTCTAGAGACGCTCCTTTCAACCTTACGGTTGCAGTTATTTCGAATTTGTCTGACGGCTTCTCGACTTTTTTTTCATCGACGAGTACGACGCCGCCCATCACGAGGGCCTGAGCACGTGTCCGCGAATCGACCAATCCGAGATCGACCAGCAGCTTGTCGATGCGTTCCTTTGGCATTAGAGTCCTAGCCTTAGTCCGGTGCGAGCGACCCGAAAGCCACGTCGCGCAACTTCGCGCAAGGCGGACGTTTTTCGCTGGATGAGCGGGTTGCTGTGGTTAAAATGGATGAATCGTACCTTTGCCCGTTCGCTCGCGGGCAGGCCGCCGAGCAAGTCCATCGTCTCGTTAACAAACGGATGCGGTACCTCGCTCATCGGGCGGTTGATCTCGCCGTCTGCATAAAACGTTCCATCGATCAGCAAATAGTCGCTCGAGCGAACGACCTCAGCGAGCGACGTTGCCCATTTGTTCCATTTATCTATATCGGGGATAAAGACGACCGTCTTTGACGCCGACCGTATCCGAAAGCCGACAGTCTCAGAGAATTCGTCGCGGTGCGGCACGAGGAATGGCTCAACGGTCAGCCGTGTGTTGAGTCGAACTTCGCTCTTGTCAGCAAGCGGCTCGATCACAATATTCCTGATCGCAACCAACTGCGACCAAGGAGCGTTTCTCTCGAGCATCTCTCTCATCCGCGGCATTGCATAAACACGAACTCCGCTTGAGTTCATCGATTCACGGCCAAGGTACATCAGGCCTGTGTAATGGCCGACATGGGCATGTGTCAAGAATATCCCGTCAAGGCGGTTGCTTCGATCGCCGGTCGTTCGTTTGAGGATCTCAAACTGCTCGGGCAGATCGGGTGTCGCGTCAAAGATCCAACGCTCCTTGGTGTCAGGGTCGACGAGAGCTATCGACGAGACCATTTCTCTCAATCTCGCATCGCCCCACACATTGCGACAGAATAGCGAATCGCAGCCCATTTGCGGCACTCCCGCGTCCTGTCCCGTTCCGAGGACCAGCACATACGGCGGAGCACAGAGCGAGCCGGCCGCCGTTGCGGCGATAATGATCAGAACTGCAGCAATGTGTCTCATTTTTCGGCGGCCGAGAAAGTTGCTATTCTAGGCAAAATAAAGGTTATGGCAAAGCTCGACAAATTCGCAAAGTACGCCTGGTTCGTTCTCGGGTGGAATATCGTCGTTATCCTCTGGGGCGTTTTCCTGCGGGCCTCAAAGTCGGGCGACGGCTGCGGCCAGCACTGGCTTACCTGCCATGGCGAGGTCATTCCGTCGGCGCCCGAGTTGAAGACCGTCATCGAATTCTCGCATCGGATCACCAGTTTTCTTGCCTTAGTAGCGGTCGTCGCTTTGCTCATCTGGACCTTCAAGAAATTTTCCAAGGGAAGCCCTATTCGAAAGACCGCTGTCGGTTCATTCATTTTTATCCTGACCGAGGCGCTTGTCGGTGCAGGGCTTGTGCTGACCGGCAACACTGCCGAAACGCTGACGCCGACGAGGCCCTTCTGGATGGCAGGGCATCTGCTGAATACATTTATCCTGCTCGCGTTCCTCACCATCACTGCCCGGTATGCAAGCGGCGGAGCCAGGCTCCGATGGAATATCGAACGAAAGTACCTCGCGGCGATAATCATCGGCGTTGTCGCGATCTTTATCGTCGGCATCAGCGGCTCGATCGCTGCCCTGAGCAATATGCTATTCCCTTCAGGCACACTCGCCGAGGGCGTCGCAAAGGATTTTTCGCCGACCTCAAACATTCTGCTCCGGCTGCGGCTGCTTCACCCGATCACCGCGATCCTGACCAGCGTCTTTCTGATCTTCCTGACCGGCTGGATCGCAAAAGAGAGCGGAAAGGAAAAGAACGTGATGCGTTGGTCGAACGTACTTTCGATCCTCGTGCTCGTCCAGCTCGCGTTCGGGTCCTTGACGTTATTCATGCTCGCCCCGATCCTGCTGCAGCTCGGCCATTTGTTCCTGGCCGACGCCATCTGGATAAGCTATGTTCTGCTGGCGGCAAATTTCCTATCAGAGGATCGTGTGCCACCGCTGCCCGAGGCAGAAGATCCATCGGTGGCCGCCTAGCCGACTCGGGCCGTCAGATCATCGAGCGAACGCTGCAATTCTGCTAATTTTGTCTCGACGTCCGCGTCCGAACTATCGCTTGCGACGTAGATCGGTTCGCCCATTATCACACGCGCTTTTGTGAACGGGATCGGGATCTGCATTTTGTCCCAACTGCCTGTCGAAAAGGATATCGCCGGCTCGACGATGAAAGGCAGGATCGGGTTTCCCGTTTTTTTCGCAAGTATGACCGGTCCGGGTTTTGCCAGGTGGCGAGGCCCGCGCGGGCCGTCAACCGTAAACGCCATCGGCAGCCCTTTACGCATCAGCTTGATCATGCCAACCAGTGCTCTCGAGCCGCCCCTGGACGACGAGCCGCGTATGGCACCAAACCCGAACCGCCGGATAAAGCGTGCGATATACTCTCCGTCGAAACTTTTCGATGTCATTACGACAATCCCGCGGTCCCGCAGAAAATACGTGCCAAGAAATATCCGGTCATGCCACAGGGCGTAGATCGGGACGTGTCCGGCGGCCTGGATGGCGGCAAGGTGGTCGTTCCCCTCGACCTCGAACCGCGTCAGCAAGCCCGTGAGCTTTATCGCCGAGAAGAATGCCAAGTCTGCCAAACGTATCAAAAGTCGCTGTTTCAGAGAGTAGCCCGCGAGGGATGCCGCCTGGTAAACAATGTCATTTTGTTCCGCCACAGTTAGAAGATAACTACCAATTTGGGTTATTATTTGCAACAACGGTTAGTCCGAACTCGTATTCTGGATCAGGCTCTTCCCGCGCTTTATGCAGCGACGCATTCTCATCATCGACGACCACGACGACCTCGCCTCCGCGTTAACGGAAGTGTTTTCGCATGGCGGCCATGAGGTGACCGTAATGGAGAGCCGTGCAGAAGCACTCGCCGCACAGGGCCTCGAATCCTATGACCTCGTCATCACGGACCTCGATGTGGGCGGTGAGATCGCGACATCAAATAACGGCAGCACTCCGGTATGTCTGCCGACGGTCACCGCAGCGAGACCGAACGAGCATGTAAAGGCATTCAAGCTGTGTGCTGCTAATTATCGCCGTGACGAGTTTGACGAGGAGGAACTGAAGAACCTCGTTGCGACCGTTCTCGATTACAAGAATCGATTCGTTGACCGTGCCGAAGTCGTCGCCGATATGCACGAGAATATCGAGTTTGAACTTCCCTCGGCACTCGCGACGATGCACATCATTCTCGAGTACCTGCTGCATCGCGTAGAGAAACTCGGTGTGTGTAAACCGGAACAGACGAATCTGTTTGTCGCTCTGGACGAGGCCTTTGTCAACGCCGTCAAGCACGGCAATAAATTCGACGCTCACAAACTGGTCAGGATAACGGCTGAGGTCTCTAAGCACGAAGCCCGTTTCACCGTCGAGGACGAGGGCGAGGGCTTTGACGTAAACAATATCCCCGACCCGCTCGATCCCGAGAATCTATTTAAGACCAGCGGCCGTGGCGTCCTGTTTATTTACAACATAATGGACGAGGTCAAATACAACGACCGGGGGAACCGCCTCACTATGGTCAAAAAAGCCAAAACTGACGAGGTTCAAACTTCCTGAATAGGCTAGAATAAGGGCAAATGAAAGTGACAATTGCCCAGATCAACACCACCAACGGCGATCTTGCCGGCAATACATCCAAGATAATTCAGGCGATCGAGAAGGCAAAGGCCGACGGCTCGGACCTGGTCGTTTTCCCCGAGGTCGTCACGCACGGCTATACTTCGCAGGACTGGTTTCAGGACCGCGATATCATCGAGCACTCGACAGATCCGCTGCGTGACATAATTCCTGCAACCTGCGGAATAACGGCGGTGGTCGGCACGATAAGGCCGAATGACGACCCGGACGGGCGGCGCTTGTACAACGCAGCGGCGGTGATCTCGAATGGCGAGTTGCTGGGTTTTGCCGATAAGACCCTTCTGCCCGAATACGATGTATTCGACGATCCGCGCTATTTCGAGCCAAGCGACCATCGGCGCATATTCGAGGTCAATGGCGTGAAGCTCGGTGTCGTCGTCTGCGAGGACTTTTGGAATGACAAGACCTTCTGGAAAGAACGTCTCTACGAGAGCGACCCTACGGACGACGTGCTCGCGATGGGAGCCGACATTATTGTGTCGGTCAACGCTTCGCCCTACAACAAGGGTAAGATCCGTCTACGGTGCGACATGGTCGCCCATCGTGCCAAGCTGCAAAAGCGGCCGATAGTTTTTGTCAATTTGGTCGGCGGCAACGACGGCATCATATTTGACGGGGCAAGCCTGATCGCTGACGAGCAGGGCGACATCATTCTTCAGGCTGCGGCCTTCGAAGAGTTTGTCGAGACGGTCGAGCTCGATGTCCGCAAACCGGACGCTCGCGGTATAACGGGCGGCGAGATGGACGCGATCCACCGTGCCCTCGTGCTCGGGATCCGCGATTACGCCGAGAAGAATGGGTTTCGCAAAGCGGTCATCGGACTGTCGGGTGGCATAGATTCGTCGCTGGTCGCTGCTCTCGCGTGTGAGGCGATGGGGCCTGAGAACGTCCTGTGCGTCATGATGCCATCGCCGTTCTCGTCGGAAGGCAGCATCACACACAGCCAAGAGCTTGTTCGTGATCTCGGGTGCGAGAGTAGGATCGAACCTATCTCCGAGGCTTTCGAAGTGCTGCTTAGGCAAATGAAGCTCGACAAGCCGACCAAGGGCGGCGAGTCTTTGGCGGCAGAGAATATGCAGTCGCGGCTTCGCGGCGTGATCCTGATGGCGATCTCGAATTCCGAGGGCCGCCTATTGCTTTCCACCGGCAACAAGAGCGAACTCGCCGTCGGTTACTGCACGCTTTACGGCGACACCAACGGCGGACTCGCCGTGCTAGGCGACGTCTTAAAGACCGAGGTCTGGCAGCTCGCGCGCCACATGAACAAGAAAGCGGGCCGCGAGCTGATACCTAACAAGATCATCGACAAAAAGCCGTCCGCCGAGCTTGCCCCGAACCAATTTGACCAGGACAGCTTGCCGCCGTATGAGGTCATGGATCCGGTGCTGACGATGTACTTCGAGCAAAAGGCTTCGCCGGCCGAGATCATCGCCGCCGGCAATGATCCCGAACGGGTCTACTGGATACTAAACAAGGTCGAACATCCGTCCAACGAATTCAAACGTCAACAGCTGCCGCCGACGCTGATAATCTCAAAGAACGCGATCGGCGTCGGACGGCGAAGGCCGATAACGCATAAATACCGACGGCATAGGCCGGCCTAAAAATCTCGCAAGAAGACTTCATAACTCCGTTCTTCAAACATCAGCAACTGCTGAAGCTTTGATAGAACGGAGTTTTCATATGTCCAGATTCGACAGCCCTTTGAATAATATTCACATTGCCAGCCCGTGCCCTGCCGACTGGAACGAGATGTACGGCGACGACCGGAAGCGCTTTTGCGGCGAGTGTAAGCTTAATGTATACAATCTTTCGGGAATGACCCGTGACGAGGCCGAGGCTTTGATCATGAACGCCGAGGGCCGCCTTTGTGTTCGATTTTACCGTCGTGCCGACGGCAGCGTGATCACTCAGGATTGCCCGGTCGGCTGGGTCAAGGTCAAGCAGCGTGCCCGGCTCGTGCTGACCGCGGCCGCGTCGCTGGTAATGGCATTATTTACGGGCGTATTCTTTGTGTCGCTCTTTTCCAAGCAAAAGGCGACTGTAGGCGAACTCAGGATACCCTTCACGACGCCGACGCCCATGCATACCATGGGTGCGATCGCTGCTCCGCCACGCAATACCAACACAAACGCGGTTCAGGGCGAGCCGTCCGTTATCCAGGGCAACTTCGCGGTACCGTCGAAAAAGGCTGATGATCCAAAGACGAATTTCGAGGTCGGTAAAATGCGGGTGATGTCCGGCCAGGACCAGAAGCGCAGAAGCTAATTCTTGACGTAGTATCCCTGGCGAGCCCTGATGCGTGCTCCCGCTCGGGTCGGCACACCGACATCGAGCTTGACGAACTTATTTGTTGGATAGTCCGACTCGGAATAATACTGGATCAGGTACTGCGACCGCAGTTCGTTGGCAAGCTGTCTAAAGATCCGGTCGAGAAGCTCAGTATTGCGGCGGCGGTTGTTCTCGTTCTGATACTGGTCTTTGGTGTCGATCGGCTGAAACTTAGGCAGGAATGCTGAGCCGCCGGTTTCTTCCGAGAACCGCTGCATATTCTCCTGGCCAAAGACGCTGATCTTGTTCAGCAGATATGAACTGCCGGCTGGATTCACCGAATAGTGCACAATATCCGCGTCCTGCAGGGCTCGCAGTACCTTCTGCCGCTCCTCGTTCTTTGCCATCTCCTGTGCCTGAGCGACGATCTTTCCAAATTTCTTAAGGTCGGGATCCGGCCCTTTATCGACCAGGCGGCGTTCGGCCATTCTTTGCGCCTTTTGCACGCCCTCGCTGAAATTATCCTCGCCGTCCGATATCACGACGATCACGCGACGGCGGCCCTCGGGCGAATTCCGCCGCAGATAGTCCGCCGCGATCCGTACCGTGTCAAAAAACGCGGTCGCACCTTTTGTGATGCCGAGCTGCATAACGCTCGAGACGGCTTTGTCGGCAGTATCCCGGCCCTGCACCAGCACCGGCGTCTGTCCGATGGTGAATATCGTTGCTCGGTCATCCGGACGCATAACGTCGCGAAGGAACTTTGCCGCCGTCTCCTGCTCAAACCTGAACATCGGATCGGTACTGGCCGACACGTCAAAGAGCAATGCTATTTCGAGCGGCACGACGTCGGCGCTGCCGACGCTCTCGATCGATTGTGAGCGGCCTTCTTCGCCGATCCTGAAGTCCTTTGCCGTCAACCCGGTGATTGCCTGCCCGTCGGCGTCCGTGACCGACACTGGCACGACGATCAGCCTCGACGAGACCTTGATCACCTCATCGTCAGGCGTCGGCTTTAGCGTCGGTGTCGGCGTCTGAGCAAATGCTGTCGAAGCTGCGGCTATCGTCAGCGCAACGAGCGTGGAAAGGAATTTCAGGCTGATACGAAACATTGCCTTGTTGATCTGCAAACGGCCGCAGGAAAACTCAGAGGGCACCCGAGGCTGGTGAGTATTGTACACACAGCCTCGATGATGCCCTCTGTCGATACGCTTATTTATCGTTGTTCGAGGTCTTGACCTCGACATTCGTGTTGATGCCGCGGCTAACGAGCAGCTTGATCTCGACACGGCGATTCTGTTCGCGGCCCTCTTTGGTCGTGTTGTCTGCGACTGCACGAAGTTCGCCAAAGCCGTACGACTCAGGGAACCGGCGGCGGTCGATGTCGTGCGTCTCGATCAAGTATTCCTTGACGACCTTTGCGCGGCGTTCGCTCAGGGCCTTGTTGCGTTTGGCGTCACCCTCGGACGAGGCGTAGCCGGTAATGTCGATGACGTAGCCCTTCAGGGTCTTGGCGGTTGCGGCGACCTCGTCGAGCGATGCCTTGGCCTCCGGCGAGAGGACAGCACTGTTCACCTTAAAGTTGACCGTGGCCGTCGATTGAATGACATAGTCGTCGATGCTCGTGATCCGTTTGTTCGTCTCGTTGACACCGGCAACTGCCGCGTCGGCCGTGTCCTGAGCAGCCTTTGCACCGCCCTTGGCGGCGTTAGAGATCGCCATCAGTTCATCGATCTGGCCCGAGACACGCTGAGCGTTCTGCTCGGCCGCCGTCATTCTTTCTTCGACCGGAGCAACGCGGGTCTCAAGTGCCTGAGCGGTGAGCAGGTTGCTCTTATCAAAGCGGATCTTGTTCACCACGACGCTGCCTGTGCTGTCACCGACGCCCTCGGTCTCCATCGTCATGCCGCGTACCATCGCCGTCACGGGATATTTGTCGCCGCCCCAAAAACTGTTGTTCTTGATGCTTGCGTTCGGCGAGATGACGATCTTGGTATCGACGCCGACGGCGTCCCGCAGGATCATCGTCGTGTCATTTTCTTTTGAGACGACGACACCCTTGATCTTGTACTTTTGTCCCGCGACCGCAGAGCGTAGCTGAGCGTTCTGGGCGAAAGCACCGGCCGCGCCAATGGCGAGCGTTAACAATGCGATAGTTATTTTCTTGAACATGATCGACTCCTGAATGAATGTAACTGGGAAGAATCAACGGACTCCGGTGAGTTTGACGCGCTTTGACGGTGGTAGGTTGTAGCCGAATCGCCAGAGCTTTTCACTAACACAGAGTTCATTGACGAAACCCTCGAAATGGCAACTGCTGCGGAAAGAGTTGCCGGGCATGTCGGAGACAAATTAATACCGTGAGAGTGGTACGAAACAAACCTTATTCCTTAAGGATACAGCAAAGCCCAAAGCTTGCCAACAACTTTTGTCACCGGACCGCGTCCGCCTAAACATCGAACGGAGCGCTCTCGAGATACCGCTTAAGGTATGCGAGAAACTTCTCGGCGTCGGCACCGTCCACGATACGATGATCGTAGGTCAGGGCGAAGTACGCCATTTGCCGTATCGCAATGTAATCGTCGCCGTCGGGCGACGTCATCACCTTTGCCCGCTTCTCGATCGTTCCGACACAAAGTATCGCGACCTGCGGCTGATTGATGATCGGCGTGCCGAATAGACCGCCAAAAACGCCGGGATTTGTGATCGTGAAAGTACCGCCCTGGACCTCGTCCGGACTGAGCTTTTTACCGCGTGCACGGTCGGCAAGGTCGTTGGCCTTGACCGCTAACTCCGCCAGCGACATTGTCTCGGCATTGCGGATAACCGGTACGATCAGGCCCCAATCGAGGGCGACGGCCATCCCAAGATTGATGTCGCCCTTGTAGATGATGCTGTCGCCGTCGACCTGAGAGTTGACGATGCGGTGCTCGCGGATCGCCGCCGTGACCGCCTGGAAGATGAACGGCATGAAGGTCAGCTTTGTGCCGTACTTTGCCTGAAATTCGGCCTGATGAGCGGCACGGAACTTGGCGACGTTCGTCATGTCGATCTCGTAAACGCTCGTGACGTGGGCGGACGTTTGCTTGGAAAACGTCATGTGGTCGGCGATCTTCTTCCGCATCACTGACATTTTCTCGACGCGGTCCTCCATGTGGACGGCGGCCTGCGGCGGAGTGAAGGTAACGGCCGGCTTTGGTGCCGGCGCCGCAACGGACGGCATCGCCGGTGCGCCCTTGACCAACAGGTCCTGCGGCCGAAGCGCTGCTCCGGTCTCGATGAAGCTAAGGATATCGCTCTTGGTCACGCGACCGCTGATACCGCTGCCGGGAATCCTGGTGATATCGACGCCATGCTCGGCCGCGATCTTGCGTACAAGCGGGCTCGACTTGGTGCGGCGGAGCTCATCGACCGTCGAACTGCCGTTCGATCCACCGTTGGCCGCGGACGCCGCTCGTGCGAGAGGGGCTTTTGCCGCCGGTGCAGGCGTGGGTGCGGCCACAGCGGCGATCGGCTTAGGCGCCGCCTCCGTTTTCGGCTCGGGTGCCGCTGAACCGTCAGCTCCGACGAGTGCAAGCACTGCGCCGACCTCGACCGTCTCGCCCTCCTGCACGTTTATCGCGAGCACCTTACCCGCAGCAGGCGACGGAACCTCGGCATCGACCTTATCGGTGGAGATCTCGAGCAGGGCTTCGTCCTTTTCGATCGTGTCGCCGACGGACTTGAGCCACTTGGAAACCGTACCTTCGGTGATCGATTCGCCCATTTGGGGCATCACGACCTCGGCAGCATTGGCAGGTGCCGCCGACGGGACGGCATCGGATGCCGACACTGCCGCCGTTACTGCTGCCGGCTCGTCGGGAATGGCCTCAGGCTCGGGCTCAGATGCAACGGTCATTTCGACCGGAGCCGGTGCAGTCTCGGCTGCCGGCGTCGGGGCTGCGGCCCCTGCTTCTCCCTCTTCGCCCACGATCGCGAGGACCGTGCCGACCTCGACCGTTTCGCCTTCGTTATGCCTGATCTCGAGCAGAATGCCGGCGCCTGGGCTTGGCACCTCGGCATCGACCTTATCGGTCGAGATCTCGAGGATCGCTTCGTCTTTCTCGATGCGTTCGCCGACCTTCTTGAGCCATTTCGAAACGGTTCCCTCAGTGATCGACTCGCCCATCTGCGGCATTACGACTTCAACGCTCATAATATCTCCCAGAACAAGAACTCAATTGAATAGAATACAAAAAATTCGAGTGACAAGAAAATTCACGCGGTTGGGGTAAGTAGGGTTATATGCGAGATCGTCGAAGGCTCTCCAGCCATTTAGCGAAGCCGAGCCTGTGCTCGAATGTAATCTAGCGCATTTTCAAGGCTGTTGATCGCGGAAGAGATCACAAGGGGCTTTTGGCCGTTGATCGTCAGTGTCCCGTCGTCTCGGACCTCGGCGATCTCATGCCAGGCAGCGGAGCGTTTCTTGTATTTGATACCTCGCTCAAATATCTCGAGCACGCTTCGCCGCTGGACGACGAGGCTGAACATCGTCAGCAGGTAAACGAGCAAAAACGCCGTCGAGAGCAGGAAATAAAGGATGTTCTGCCTCAAATAAAAGGCGAACATCATCGCCAGGAAGAACAGAAATGCAAGTACGGCAATAAACACCGCTCGCTGCATATGTGCCGGCGAGATCGGGTGAACGGCGACGAGTTTGCCGAGGCTTTTTGTCTCCGGGGTCACGCTTCGGCAGTCGTCGGATCGATGATCGTCTTTATTTCGGAGATGCGGTTGGCCGGGAAGCCGCCGCGCTCGGCGTGCTGGCGAATGAGGTCCTCATTCGGAGCTATATAGACGCAATAGACCTTGTCCTGGGTCACATAGCTCTGGACCCACTGTATCGATGGGCCGAGTTCTCTGAGTACGCTGCAAGATGTCTGAGAGATGGACTGCAGGGCGTGTGGCGGCAGGTCGCCTGCCTCGGGAATGTCTCGTTCGATCACGAATTTTGGCATGTTGCTTTCACCTCGATAAATATATGGTTCAAAAATGATATCAGACCTGCATCCAAAAGATGTATTAAGTCGCCCGATACGATAGAATGGCGCAAAGTTCATATATCAGAATAATTTCAACTCACCTAAGGAAGTAAAGATGAAAAGAATATCGCTCGTTGCTTTTGTGATAGTTGCGTTCGCTGTGTCGGCGATCGCCCAGACAGCGTTAACGGCGGCCGACTATGCCCGGGCCGAAAAGATGCTCGGCTACAATACCGCGCCGCTGATCGACCGTGCGCCGGTGCGTCCGACATGGCTGCCGGACGGCCGGTTTTGGTATATGGCGATGACGCCGACGGGACGCGAATTCGTGCTGATCGATCCGGCAAATGGCACGCGAAAGGCCGCGGCAACGATGGCCGAGCTTGGCCTGCCCGCCGCGACGGCACCGGCCGGGCCGGGCGGCCGCTTTGGCGGCGGCAACGGCGTGATGTCGCCCGACGGCAAAAGATCGGTCTTTATCAAGGATTGGAATCTGTGGGTCAAGGACGTTGCCAGCGGCAAAGAGACTCAGCTCACGACCGACGGGGTCAAGGATTTTGGCTATGCTACCGACAACGCCGGCTGGAAGCACAGTGATCGTGCGATCGTGCTTTGGTCACCCGATTCTAAAAAGGTCGCGACATTTCAGCAGGACCAGCGTCACGTCAGCGATATGTATCTTGTGACGACCAATGTTGGTGCACCAAAGCTCGAGGCGTGGAAGTACCCGATCCCGCAGGACAAGGACATCATCAAGATCCACCGCGTCATCATCAACGTCGAGAGCGGGCAAATGACACGTCTCAAGATGGGGCCGGACGATCGCCGCGGTACGCTCTGCGATGACATCGCGTGCGACGGCACGTTTGGCGACAACGAATGGAGCGCCGATTCGAGCAAGCTGGCGTTCATCTCGAGCAGCCGCGACCACAAGGAAGCGAAATTCCGCATCGCCGACGCGTCGACCGGTGAGGTCCGCGACGTTTTTGAAGAAAAGGTAGCGACACAGTACGAGTCAGGCCAGGGTGAGGCCAACTGGCGATATTTCCCGGCGACCAACGAGGCCATTTGGTACTCGGAACGCGACGATTGGGGCCACCTTTATCTCTACGACCTCGCTACAGGCAAGGTCAAGAACCAGATCACCAAAGGCAATTTCGTCGTAATGCGGATCATTAAGGTCGATGACAAGGCGAGAACGATCTTTTTCGAGGCGAACGGCCGCGAACCGGGGCGTGATCCGTACTTTACTCACTTTTACCGTATCAATTTTGACGGCAGCGGAATGGCGTTGCTCACTCCCGAGGACGGTACGCATCAGGTGACGCTCTCGCCCGACGGCAAATATTTTGTTGACAGTTTCTCGAAGCCGGACGTGCCGCAGACGTCAGTGCTCCGTGACATGCAAGGCAAGCTGGTGATGGAACTCGAAAAGGTCGATGTCACGCGGCTCAAAGCCGCCGGCTGGAAGCCGCCGATGCCGATCACAGTCAAATCGCGTGACGGCAAATGGGACCTTTACGGACTGATGTTCACGCCGACCAATTTAGACGCGGGCAAGAAATATCCCGTCATTAACTACATATATCCGGGCCCGCAGGGCGGCGGTGTCGGCGGCAGAGGTTTCTCGGCTTCCAGAAGCGATCATCAGGCGTTGGCGGAACTGGGCTTTGTCGTGGTCATCATCGACGGCACTTGTAATCCCGACCGATCCAAGTCGTTCCACGATGTATGCTACGGCAATATGGCCGACAACACGCTCGAGGATCAGATCGCCGGGCTCAGGCAGCTTGCACAAAAACATCCTTACCTCGATCTTGATCGGGTCGGCATATGGGGCCACTCGGGCGGCGGCTTTGCCACGGCGGCGGCGATGTTCCGGTTCCCCGACTTCTACAAGGTCGGCATCTCGGAGTCGGGCAACCATGACAACCGCAATTACGAGGACGATTGGGGCGAAAGGTACATCGGCCTGTTGACCAAGGGAGCCGACGGCAAGGACAACTACGAGGCACAGGCGAACCAGACCTACGCTAAGAACCTTAAGGGCAAGCTGATGCTGGCTCACGGCAATATGGACGACAACGTCCCGCCGTACAACACCTGGCTCGTTGTGGATGCTCTGGTCAAGGCGAACAAGGATTTTGACCTCGTCATTTTCCCGAACGCCCGTCACGGCTACGGCGCCGACAGCTATTACATGATGCGTCGTCGCTGGGATTATTTCGTCAAGAACCTGCTTGGTGCAGAACCGCCGAAGGAATACAAGCTGGTAGCAAAACCCGACCCGCGAATGGCGGCGAGGTAACTGACGAACTCAAGGGGCAACCTTTTGAGTGAGACTTAAGATAATTGAGGCCGATCCGCTTAAGCAGGTCGGCCTTTT
>CAZJFB010000035.1:20765-26402 GCA_964545145.1 uncultured Chloracidobacterium sp.
TTTGAGTGAGACTTAAGATAATTGAGGCCGATCCGCTTAAGCAGGTCGGCCTTTTTATTCTTTTATTTCGGCGGATCGCCGTGGTCACCCATCCGGCAACTCCTTCGTATCATCCTCACTTTCGTCAAACAAAGACCTCATCGGCGGATGCGGCGGCGGGAGTGAGGCGGTGTACTCGGCAATGTCGTGCTGGAGACGGGCGACAGCGTCGCGGGCACGTTCGAAATCGTCCTTGACCAGCTTCAGGACGACCTTGCCGTCATTGTGAGGCACCTCGCTGAGCCGGGCGAGGGATCTGAGGCGGATCTCGATCTTTGCTCCGACCTTTAATAGTCCCTTTTTGAATTTGATATCGAGTATCTCGCCGATCGGCAGGCGAGCCTCTTTGACGCCATTCGAGATGAAGCCGAGTATCTTCGACTCGAATTCCAGCACGATCCCCGCCGACGAGAATTTAGCGACGCCATTCGAGGAGACAAAGCCGTGCGAGCTTTCGGTCTTAAAGGGAACGCTTGTGAATGACTGGTTCATATGTCAGATCGCGGCGGCTTCTCCGCTCTCGTCTTCAAAGTCCATAGTATCGAGGTCGGTATCGTCCGCATTCGGTGCCCCAAAGAACTTAAGGTACGTCAGGCCTGCCAAACCCGCGATCAGGGACGCAAGGAAGATCGCCATCTTTGACGCGTCGATCGTTTCCGGCTTGCCCGGAAAGGCGAGGTTTGTGATAAAGATCGACATCGTAAATCCGATACCGCCGAGCATGCCGGCCCCAAGGATGTGCTTCCAATTCAGGTCGAGCGGCAGGCGGCACAATCCGATAAGCACTACGAAAAAACTCGCCGCCAGGATCCCGACTGGTTTTCCGGCAGCGAGGCCGAGCAGGATGCCGAGACTGTTTGACGATCCGAGTTCGGCGGCCCAGTCACTGCCTATGACAAGCCCGGTATTCGCCAGGGCAAAGATGGGCAGGATCAGAAACGCGACTGGCTTGTGCAGGAAATGCTCGAGCCGCTGCGACGGCGCGTCAAGGTCGTCACGTTTGCTGGTGAACGGAATCGTAAACGCAAGTATCACGCCGGCGATGGTCGCGTGGACGCCGGAACGGAGCATCAGATACCACATCAACACCCCGCCGATTAAGTATGGGATCAGCGACATCACCCGGAATACGTGGTTCAGGATCAGTAGAAGTCCTGCAACGCCGAGAGCACCGAGCAAGTACGCAAATGACAGGTCCGAAGTGTAAAAAACGGCGATGACGATGATCGCGCCGAGATCGTCCATTACGGCAAGGGCGACGAGGAAAACCTTGAGCGATGCCGGAACGCGGTTACCCAATAGTGCGAGGACACCGATCGCAAAAGCGATGTCGGTAGCCATCGGAATACCGACGCCGGCCTGGGTCGGCGTGCCTTGATTCAGCACGAAATGGATCGTCGCTGGAACGACGATACCGCCAATAGCTGCAAATATCGGCAGCAGTGCGCGTTTGAGGTCGGATAGTTCACCTGCCAGCAGTTCCCGCTCCAACTCCAGCCCGATCAGCAGGAAAAAGATGGCCATCAGCCCGTCGTTGACCCAATGCTCGACACTCAGCGGCCCCAGATAGCCGTGCCAAAATCCGACATAGCGTACACCCACGGCCGAATTGGCGATGAGCAGCGATGCGATCGTGCAAACGATCAGCACCACGGCACCTGTCCGTTCGTTCTCGAGATAACTCTTAAATGACTCGGTGAGTCGTATGCTTAACTTGGGCATTTTGGTCCCGGAGTGATCAGGATCGGCGACGCAGCAGATACTTCGCGATACCGAACAAACTGATCAGCAGCCAGAAAAATTCTACTACAAAGGAAGGGAAGTTAAATGCGTAGTAGAGCGAGATCAGTATCAGCAACGCTCCGGCCGCGTTAAGCACCGAATATGCGAGCTGATCACTTCGTACGCGTTCGAGTTGAAGCAGTACGTACGTCAGAATGATGATCGCGACGCCGAGCGTGCCGAGAATGTCGTACCATTCATAGCTCATTTCATCACGGCGACGTAACCTTTGGGACCGGCCGCCCAAACTGCCTTCTTGCCTCTGGCGGCCACGACGTTGTAGTTCTCTTTGTCGAGATTCTTCCAGGTCAAACCACCGTCGATCGAGATGTCAGAGCCATTGGTGCCGACCGCCACGATCGTCTTGCTGTCGACATAGGCAACGCCTGAGCGATAACCGCTGAGGCCTTTGCGGGCCGTCCACGTTGCTCCGCCGTCGCTGGTGAACGCCAGGTTATTCTTGGTTTCGTTCGGCTGTTCGTAATTGCCGCCGACGATCACGCCATTCTTTGCGTCCCACATCGCGATAGAAAAGATACCGCTACCGGATGTGCCGCTGACGATCGGAGCGGGTGAGGCGGCCCACGTCTTGCCGCGGTCGGACGAGCGAAATACGTGAGCATCCTTGCCGCCCGAGACTATGAACGCGTTGCTCTTTCCCTGCGTGATCAGGCATGTGCCGCTTGCGGCAAACGCAGCCTCGCCGTCGGCCGCCATAGCCATCTTGTCGCTGACGATCGTTTCCCACTTGTCGCCGCCGTTCGCCGTCGAGATGAGAAGGTAATGGCCCTCGACCGGGTCACTCATCGCGATGCAGTTTGCCTTGTCCCAGCAAGCTATCACGTCAAAAAAGGCGTCCTTGTTCTCGTTCTTGAACTGCAGCTTCCATGTTTGGCCGCCGTCGGTCGTTTTATAGATCCGTGAGCTGTCGCCGTTGCCGATACTCAGAATGTAAGCGGTATTGGCGTCAAACGCCTCGATGTCACGAAAGTCGAGCTTCTCGGCCCCAGGCACGGTCATCACTCTCCACGTCGTACCGCCGTCTGTGGTCTTGATCACCGTTCCGCCCGTGCCGCTAGCCCAGACGACCTTTTCGCTCACGACCGCGAGGCCGCGAAACGCCGCATTCGTATTGACGGCCTGCCTCATCCATTGGCCAAACGCCGAAACCGTTAACAGCGGCAAACAACATGCGATCGCAAACATCCTGATGAATTTCATGGACTTGATATTAGCCGAAATCGTAGAGCGCAAGCCAACCGGACCGGCCGGCTCGCGAACTAAAGCCCAACGTGAGTCCAGTGAAACCTATCTCATCTTACCCGGCGAATTGACGATATCTTGTCATTCCAGTTCTTCCTGAGCAGATTCGTGTTGTCTCCGCTCGCCTCGAAACACGCTCCCTGATAATCGTAGTGTTCACAGAACAGCCATGTTCCGCCTGCCAGCCGAAATGACGAAATGCCGTCGTTAAAGCCAAACTGTCCAAGTCTGGGAACGTCGCCCTTGATAACGAGGCTCCTGCCCTGAAAGTTAACGTCTTCGTAAACGGTCAATCCTGACTTCTTTGGGCCAACGATATTTGTCCCGTAGTTAAAATGAACGCTGACGGCCAGGATCTGTTCAGGCGTATGATTCACCGTCCCGGTCCAATAGAATTTTGGGATCAGCAAAACCCGAAAAACAAATTTCTCGATACCGGGCAGGGTCTCATACTTGTAAACACACTCAAGGCTCTTCTTGTCGATCCGCGGATCGGGACTGCATTTCACCTCAATGTCTTTCTTGAATGGAATACCATTTTCCCAATCTCCCGACGAGCCTCTCGGCCTGTGCTGAATTATCCAATACTGGTGCCCCGCTTTGCCGAGCGACAGATATGGCATCACCTTTTCTTCAAACCTGAGTATCCCAGATGGCGTGATAAAAAAATCTGCGGAGATCTTTGGCTTATTATCGTAATGATCGTCAACAGCTTTCACGTGCCAGGTCATATCAATAAGCGGATCCTGGGCACGAACAATATTTGCGGCAAAAATGATCGAGATCGTTATAATCGATCTTAAGAAGAGGGCCATTTTTTCAGGTCGTTCTTTGTCCTTTTTCATTTTGACACCTCCTAATTTCTTGATGGCTTGATCAGCCAACTACAGAATTGCACTCCGCAAATGCAAATACAACCCGGGCAGGGAACAGCCGTGGCTAGGGGATCTGGCCGCGGGCACCGAGTCCGTACGGAACCCATCCTCCAAACGCGACTGTTGCCCGTCAGCGGAGTTTTGCCGCCGCCGCGGCATCGGATAAAATCAGAGTTGAACATACAGCGATCATCATTGTCTGAGGGCCAACTAAAATGTCAGAAGCAACAGCAAACGCAATCAAAACGCGGATCGAGACGGACTCGATGGGCGAGATAGCCGTCGAGACCGATAAATATTGGGGAGCGCAGACACAGCGTTCACTGCTCCATTTCAATATCGGATTTGATGTGATGCCGCGTGAGGTCATACGAGCTCTCGGCATCCTGAAAAAGGCGGCGGCGATCGTCAATTACGACCTTGGCAAGCTGCCTGAGGACAAAATGAAGCTGATCGTCCAGGCTGCCGACGAAGTGATCGAGGGCAAACTCGACGCGCATTTCCCGCTTCGCGTTTGGCAGACGGGCTCGGGCACGCAGACCAACATGAACGCCAACGAGGTCATCTCAAACCGCGCGATCGAGATCGCCGGCGGCGAAATGGGTTCGAAATCGCCCATTCATCCCAACGATGATGTCAACAAATCGCAGTCGTCGAACGATACGTTCCCGACGGCGATGTACATCGCCGCGGCCGAACGGCTGACGGCTCTGATCCCCGAGGTGCAAAAGGTCAGCGATGCGATCAAGGCAAAGTCTCGCGAATTCGAGGGCGTCGTAAAGATCGGCCGTACTCATCTTCAGGACGCGACGCCGGTGACCGTCAGCCAGGAGTTCAACGGCTGGGCGAATCTCGTCGACCGCGACATTGAGCGGATGAAGCTCGTCCTGCCGGGCCTGTTGGATCTCGCTATCGGCGGCACTGCGGTCGGCACCGGATTGAACGCACATCCCGAATTTGCCGAACGCGCCGCGGCAAAGATCGCAGAACTCACCGGCCTGCCGTTCAAGTCGCACCCGGACAAATTCGCGGCATTGTCGGCACACGACGAGGTCGTTTTCGCCTCCGGTGCGCTGAAGACTCTCGCCGCGAGCCTGATGAAGATCGCCAACGACATTCGCTGGCTCGCGTCGGGCCCGCGTTGCGGCATCGGCGAGTTGAGCTTACCCGAGAACGAGCCCGGTTCGTCGATCATGCCCGGCAAGGTCAATCCGACTCAGTCCGAAGCGATGACGATGGTTGCCGTTCAGGTGATGGGAAATGATGCAGCCATTGGGTTTGCGGGTTCCCAGGGCAATTTTGAGCTGAACGTTTTCAAGCCCGTGATGATCCACAATTTTCTGCATTCGGTACGGCTGATCCACGACGCTTGTCACGGATTCGTCGATTACTGCATCGCCGGCATAGAGCTTAACCGCGAACAGATCGATCACTATCTGCAGGATTCCTTAATGCTCGTGACCGCGCTCAATCAGCACATCGGATACGACAACGCGGCAAAGATCGCCAAGAACGCGCACAAAAAAGGCATTTCGCTGAAGGAGTCGGCCGTGCAGCTTGAGTTGTTGTCGGCGGAAAAGTTTGACGAGCTTGTCATCGCCGAAGATATGACGCATCCTTGACGCCGCGTCAAAACGTGGTCTCTGCAGGCCGGTAGAAGTATAAAAAATAGACCAGC
>CAZJFB010000035.1:26502-32585 GCA_964545145.1 uncultured Chloracidobacterium sp.
GCCGCGTCAAAACGTGGTCTCTGCAGGCCGGTAGAAGTATAAAAAATAGACCAGCACCATTAAGATGGTAGTGAGCGTAAGTGCCAATGCACCCGCGACCACGCCGAAGACCTTGGCGCAGCCCGAGCGTTTCTTGTGATGCCTGACCCTAATTTTCGTCGACGCCCGGACAGATTGATGAGGGGCGTCGTCATCGCCTTCTGACTGGCCACGAGGGGCCTCGGTCGGCACGTCGTCTTCGTCGCTAAATCCCGGCTCCGTCGGAATGTCGTCCTGGGCGCCCGATATCGCGCTCCTCGGCGTGTAGCCCTCGGTCGAGCGGAATACCGGCTCGGGCATGGCCCAGCTGCCGGCATTCTCGTCAGGTTTTTTATTGTCGTCGCTCATAACTACCGGGTTTGAGCAAAACGCTTTACGTCTCGATATCCAGCACGTCCGAACGCGTGATGATGCCCGTGATCCGCTTGAAATCCTCGATCAGTACCGCCGGGTGACGCTGCAGCTTTGACTTGATCTCCGCCAGGTTCGTATCGACATCGACCACGGGAAAGCTCTTATCCATTACCTCGCTGACCTTAGCTTCCATCAACTCTCGATTGGCGAGCAGCTTGGTCAGCACGGCACTCTCGCGGATACTGCCGACAGATGTGTGGCCGTCCAGCACCGGAAGCTGCGTGACGCCGTTAGAGGTCATTCGCTCGAGAGCCTCGGCAACCGTCTCGTCCGGTGATACGGAGATCAGTCCCTGCGGCGACGTGCCGTTTTTGGTCTCGGCGATCAGGCTGGCGGTGATACGCTGCGGCTCGAGCAGAAGTTTCTCTTTCATCCACTCGTCCGAATGGAATTTGGTCAGGTAATGTTCGCCCGTGTCGCAGACAATAAAGACGACCAGCGAATTCTCGTCGAGTTCTTTCGCGACCTTCAACGCACCGGCGAAGATGGTGCCGGTCGAGCCGCCGCAGAAAATTCCCTCACGGCGGCCTAGCTGGCGAGCCATCTCAAAGGATTCGCGGTCGGTGATATTGATGATCTCGTCGATGATCGAGAGGTTGGCGTTGGCCGTCGGCAGTGCCTGGCCAATGCCCTCGACCAGGTAAGGTGTCGGCTCGGGCACGTGGCCCGATTCCTTATAGGTCTTAAAGATCGAGCCGTACGGATCGGCGCCGATGACCTTGATCTCAGGGTTCATTTCCTTGAGATATCGTGCCGTGCCGCTGATCGTGCCGCCTGTGCCGATGCTCGCGACAAAGTGTGTGATCTTGCCCTCGGTATCGTTCCAGATCTCGGGGCCGGTCGTGTGATAGTGGGCGGCAGGATTTGCCGGATGGCTGTACTGGTCCGGATAGAATGAATTCGGCGTTTCCTCGGCGATGCGCTTTGCCGTGGCGACGTAATGGTCGGGCGTGCCGGGCTTTGCCGCCGCGGGACAAACCACGACATCGGCGCCCAGAGCCTTGAGATAGCGGTTCTTTTCGACCGATACCTTATCGGTCAGCACAAAGACGCATTTGTAGCCTCGTACCGCGGCGACCAATGCCAGCCCGATGCCGGTGTTGCCCGATGTCGCCTCGACGATCGTGCCGCCTTTTTTCAGGACGCCTTCCTTTTCGGCCCAGCTGATCATCGATATACCGATGCGGTCCTTGACCGAGTAGCCGGGATTCAGGCTCTCCATCTTGGCATAGATGGGGGTCTTGATCTTGAGTTGTTTGGTGATGTTGTTGATGCGAACGAGCGGTGTATTGCCGATCAGCCCGATCACGTCGTCATAGAATTTCATTAGCTCAGAGGGCACGCGGAGGCGCGTGTTTTTGGCTCAACGGCCACAGTTTAGATAAATGAAGTTTATGCTCAAAGAAGATTTGAGGCAAGAATCGCCTCGATCAAAGGCAGGGAAGCGGGCAATTTGCGAACAAAATACAAAGAGCAGCCGAAGAAGGAGCGTTCGCATCCTTCTATCGGCTGACTTTATTTGCCGATCGGTCTGGGATCAATAAACGCCGCAGCCGAAAATACCGAGGCCGATCTTATCGGCAGCGATCGGATCGAGAATAGCTAACCCGGCAGACTTGAACGACTCGATATTGCACGAATCGCCCTCGGGTATGCACACGTCGCCGCACGGTTTCATACCGGCCGCACAGCCTTTGCTCGCCCGCTGTGGGCTGTCGGTCGCTGGCGGAGCCTCTGAGAAAAGATTCACGTTCACAAGCTTCACGCACTTTGACGTCATGCCGATATCGACGACCTTGTCATGGTCCCTCTTGCTGTCGGCCCAGCCCTGAAACTTGACGGCTCCGTAAACCGCCACGACGTTGATATGCGATATCTGCGGTTCCAGACCCTTATCGGCTTTGATCTTTCCGTAGATCTCGGCGACGATCTGTGCGTCGGTCGTCGATTCGCACTGGGCGTGAACCGCCCTTTCAGAAGCGCCTATCAGCAGGACCAGGCAGACAAGAAAGAGCTTAGCGGCGCCGAAGCGCACGAGTGTTTTGATCATTATTCCTCCAACTCAGTTAGGTCATTTCGTAACGGTATGCCGCTCGGGGGCACCACTCTAAAGATCTACGGCGTTTTGGCCGCTTTTGGTGCCGCGGTATTCGCCGGTGCGGCGGACATTGCCTTTGAGTCCATGCCTGTTAATTTGCATGTTTCGCCATTGGGTATACACACGTCACCGCATGCAAAATAGCCCGGCTGACAGCTCCAGGTCGCCCTGTATTGCGAACCAAGGTCCTCCCGCTTTACGACAAAATTGCCGGCACTGACCGTACAGCCTTTTGCCACATTCGTAACGATCTGGAGGATATCATCACGCTGCGCGGAATATCCAACGATCGTTACCGTCTTTTGAGCCTCGGTGATATTGAACTGCCATAACTGCTCGGGCAGGCCCTTAGTATTTTCGATCTCACCGTAGATCGCTTTAAGTATGTCGTCGTGCCCCGCGGTGTTGCAGTCGACCACCGCCGGCTTCGGCGACGGCGACGGCGAGGGTGTGCCGCTGTTTGTTGATGTGTTGCCCGTCCCGCCGCAGCCGATCGCACCAAACACGACGCTCAAGGTAATTGCCCAACCGAAAAAACGAGTTCCTTTCATAGTTGATCTCCTTACCATTCAATGTCCGATATCATCGAGAGCAAGCTAAATCGCGTTTGCTTACCAAATGCGATCGAAGTGCCGTCGCGAAACCACGAGAGCCTCGAGTAATAAAGTCCGGAGTCGTTGTTGTTCGTAATTCTTCGTGCTGTGCCTCCGGATGCCGGGACCACCCAAAGATCGTCTTTGTCCTCGTTACGGGCCGCGAATGCTATCGACTTAAGATCGGACGCAAGAAAAATATTGTAATAGTAGGCATTTTTCAAGTTCGCGAGCGGCTTTTCTGCACCGCCGCCCAGGGCGACGCGTTTCAGTGTCGTCTCGGGCGGCAGGCCCGACAGCTTTTCCGCCTCGGCAAGGATCAGCCCTGCGTTGTCGGCAGACCAGCCGATCAGCCTGACGACCTGCTCGGACCGAAAGACGTCGGCCGACGTTCCGGTTGACGCGTCGATCACCTTCAGAGCGACGCTCTCTTTGGTCGTCGCGGTCGATTTGGTCCTCAATGTAACGGCGATCTGCTTGCCGTCGGGCGACCACATGGGGCAGGCGTACGAAATGCTGGCATCCGTATTTGCCGTCAATGCCCTTTCCGTACCGTCCTTCGCTTGAACCACCGCCAGATTTGATCTGCCGCCGGCGTCTGAGATGTATGCGATAGACGATCCGTCCGGCGACCACGAGAATACCGCGGTCTGTGTGAGGTTGTACGGCGAGACAGAATAGCCCACGATCGAGGCGCTGCTCGGGGCTAATTTGCGTTCGCCGCCGCCGTTTGGATTGATCGCAAAAAGCTCTTTCTTTCCGGCATTGTCCCTCAGGAACGCGATCGCCGAACCATCCGGCGACCACATCGGAAGGAAGCCGTGCTCGACCAGCGGTGTCGGGCGTTCGCCATCGTCACGTGCCTTTACAGGCTTCACCATGATCGCGCCGTCGAAGAGGTGATTGCCGAGGCTCATGTCCTTTTCGGATTGAAAGGCGACTCTCGTGCCGTCCGGCGAGACCGCCGGCCAGAGCTTCGAATTTAGGTCGCGGGCGAGCGGCTGCTCCTGAGCGTCCGAAACCGATACTCGCCACAGATTCGATTCCTCCTTTGCCGAGCTGAACAGTATCGAACGGCCTTCCTGCGAAGCATCGACGACGCTCGCATCGGTCTCGGACGAGGTGATCCGGGTGCTTTTGCCCGAACGCATCTCACATCCAAAGACCTGCAGAACGCCGTCAACCGACGCACTGTAAAAGATGCGCCCCTTGTCGGAAAGCCAGACGAGCCCGTCGATCTGGCCTTCACCTTTAGCGATCTCAGTGGTTTTGTCGGTGTCGATCGCACCGGACAAGATTCGCCAGCGTTTGTTGTCGAGCTCGGCATAGACGATCGACCGTTCGTCGGCACCGATGTTGATGAATGATATGCTGCTCGCCCCGAGCGACGTTACCTTTTGCGATGCGCCGGACGAAACATCGAGCGAGTAAAGGTCATTTTTCAGTTCATAGTAGATCTTGCCTGACGCGGCCCACCGACGCAGCTCGACATTGCGGCCTGAAAGCTGGCCCAGCATTTTCGGCGTGCCGCCGAGGGCACTGACCCGCCAGATGCCTGTGACGTTGCCGCCTGCGCCCGCCGCTCCGCGGTCTGAGAAGTAAGCGATCTCGTCTCCCTTCGGTGACCATACAGGATCGGTGTTAGAGAAGGCGTCGTCGGTCACCTTGATCGCCTCGGTCGAGCCGGTCTGGGTGACCCATATATTCTTGGTGCCCGATTTGGTCGAGGCGAACGCGATCATCCTGCCATCCGGCGAGAAGCGCGCATGGCTGAACAACTCGCCGGGAGCGCTGTTCCAACTGGCTACCTCGGCCGACTTGTATGTCTTATTGGCAGGGCCGCTCTTCGCCGGCATCAGATACCAGACGGCACCGCCGATCACGGCTACGGCGAACAGAAAGATAAAGGCATGGAGCAGCGTAAAGACCTTTGTCTTGGATATCCCGGTCGCAAACGCCGACCGCAGATCGGTCGAGGTGGTCTTGCCGGCCCCGGCACGAATTGTCGTGGCGGCACTCTTGTTGAGCTTTCCCTCAAATTTCAGCTCCTCTCTGAGGTCCTGAAGGTCGATCTCGAGATCGCGGACGTGCTGGTATCTCTGCTCGCGGTCCTTGCGGAGCGTCTTGTCCACGATACGCTCCAGCTGCCGCGGCAGATCGGGCGAGAACTGACGAATGCCGGGTGGGTCATCTTTTAGGATCGAGCTGATAATATCGAGGGTCGATTCGCCCTTGAACGGCAGAGTGCCCGCGAACAGCTCGTACAGCACGATGCCGAGGCTGAAAATATCGCTTCGAGCGTCCAGCACCTTTCCGCGTGCCTGTTCGGGCGACATATATGCCGTCGTCCCGACGATCGTGCCCGGCTCGGTCGCGAATTTGACCCGCGTCGAGTCCTCAGACTCCGACGGTGCGGCAGCCACATCACCCAACAGCTTGGCGAGGCCAAAATCCAGCACCTTGACGATGCCGTCCTCGCGGATCATCAGATTTTCCGGCTTGATATCACGATGCACGATACCGGCGCCGTGAGCGGCAGAGAGTGCGTTGGCGATCTGCTGTGCGATGCCGAGGGCGTCGTCGAGGCTCATTTCGCCGCGTTTTGTACGCTGACGCAGCGTCTCGCCCTTTACGTACTCAGCCGAAATATAGTGAGCGCCCTCAAATTCGCCGATCTCGTAAATTGTCAGTATGTTGGGATGATTCAGCGACGACGCGGCCTTTGCCTCGAGGATGAAACGCTGCAGCCGGTCCTCGTTATTGGCGACCTCGGGCAGCAGGAATTTGACCGCGACCTGCCGGCCCAGCCGCGTGTCCTCGGCCAGGTAAACTTCGCCCATCCCGCCGGCCCCGATCGGACCGAGGATCTTGTAGTGGGATACGGAAACCCCTTTGTCTAACATACTGTCGGTATAGTCGCGAAATTATATCACGGGAAG